>JBGPCS010000026.1:0-13238 GCA_041481875.1 Sulfurifustaceae bacterium | reverse complement strand
TTTTTGGTTTGATTTTGTTTGAATTCCTCCGCGTCCTCTGTGTCCTCTGCGGTGAACATCACAATAGTAAATCAGACCTTTCTTAAGGCGCGCCGGCGATCCACGGTCGCGCGTCGATCTGTGTCAGCCGCTCCGTCAACCGCTCGGCGGGAAGCGGTCGCGCGATCAGGTACCCCTGCACCGCGTGGCACCCGTGGGATTTCAGGAACACCAGTTGCTCGCGCGTCTCCACACCTTCGGCGATGACCGCGAGCTTCAACCCGCGCGCCATTATGATGATCGTCTTCACGATCTCGACGTCGCCGCTGTCGGCGGTGATGTCGCGGATGAAGCTCTTGTCGACTTTCAGCGTGTGGATCGCGAAGCGACGCAGATAACTCAAGCTGGAATAGCCGGTGCCGAAATCGTCGATCGCGAAACGCACGCCCATCTCGTGCAGCGCGCGCAGCCGCGCGACCGTCTTCTCGGCGTTCTTCATGATCACGCTCTCGGTGATCTCGAGCTCAAGCGCGTTCGGCGGGAGTCCGGTCTCCTCGATGAGATGCGCGATCATCTCGACGAAGTGCGGCTCGTTGAACTGCCGGCTGGAAACGTTGACGGCGATGCGCAAGCCGGGCAGTCCGCCTTCGCGCCAGCGCCGCACCTGCACCATCGCCTTGCGCGCAACCCATTCGCCGACTTGCACGATCGCGCCGGTCTCCTCCGCAATGGAGATAAATTGCGTCGGCGCGAGCAGGCCGAATTCCGGATGTTGCCAGCGCACCAGCGCCTCGACCGCGATCATCTTTCCGGTCGCGAGATCGATCTGCGGCTGGTAGTGCAGCACGAACTCCTCGCGCTCCAACGCGCGGCGCAAGCTGCTCTCGAGCGTCAAACGCTCGAACGCGGCGGCGCTCATGTCCGCCGAGTAGAACTGGTAATTGTTCTTGCCGAGATCCTTGGCGCGGTACATGGCGGCGTCGGCGTTCTTCAACAGCGTCGCCGGCGTCGTGCCGTCGGTCGGGTACATGCTGATGCCGATGTTTGTCGTGATGAAAAGCTTGTGTTTTTGGATCGCAAACGGCAGCATGAACGCGCCCAGGATTTTGCCGGCGATCGTCGATATGTCTTCCGCGTGCGCGACATCCTCCAGCAGCACCGCGAACTCATCGCCGCCGAGCCGCGACACGCTGTCGCCCTCGCGCACGCAACCCTGCAGCCGCGCGGCCATCGCCTTCAACAGCGCGTCGCCGGTATCGTGGCCGAGCGTGTCGTTGATATTCTTGAAGCGGTCGAGATCGAGAAACATCACGCCGACGACGCGCTTCTGCCAATGCGCGCGGATCAGCGCTTGATTCAATCGGTCGAGGAAGAGGATGCGGTTGGGCAGCCCGGTAAGCGCATCGTGATGCGCGATGTGTTGCAGCCGCTCCTGCGCTTGCATGCGCTCGGTGATATCGCGGCCGGTCGAAATGAAGTGCGTCACCCGCCCGCCGCTATCGCGCAGGGGTGAAATCGTCTTCTCCTCGTAGTAGACCTCGCCCGCCTTCTTGCGATTGACGAAGACGTCGCTGAAGGTCTCTCCCTCGAGGACCGTGCTCCACAGCCGCTCGTAGAAGGGGGTGCCGTGCACGCCCGACTTGAGCAGGTTCGGCTTGCGACCGAGCGCTTCGCTGCCCGGGTAACCCGTGGTTCGTTCGAACGCGGCGTTGACGTATTCGATCGTGCCGTCGCGGTCGGTGATCATCACGCAGTCGGCCGTTTGCTCGATCGCGCCGGAGAGCTTGCGCATGTCGGCCTCGGCGCGGACTCGGTCCGTCACATCGCGCCCGGTGCCGCGGTAGCCTTTGAATCGTCCGTGCGCGTCATAGATCGGCGTACCGCTGACCGCGCTGTACGTGATCTCGTTACCGCGCCCGCGGCGCTTGATAAGGAAATCGCGAAACGGCAGCCGTTCGTCGAGCGCTTGCCGGTGCGGCGCCCAGTCCGCCTCCGCCATGTCGGGATAAAACGGTATCTCCCAGCGCCGGCGCCCGATCATGACGTCCGCGGGATGACGCTCGTTCGACTTCTGGCTATACGCGATCATCGTGAAGCGATATTCCTCGTCCTGCTCCCAATACCAATCGGAGGAAAATTCGGTGAGGCTCTTGAACCGCTCCTCGCTTTCACGCAATGCCTGCTCGGCTCGCTGTTGCTCTCGTTCGCGCTCGAAGTTTTCGAGTGCGAAGGAAACGTTTTCCGCCATCCGCTCCAGGAGCCGCACGATCTCCTCGTCGAACGCGTCCTTCTCGCTCGAATAGAGCAGCAGCACGCCGATGACCTCGTTGTTCTGGAGCATCGGTATCGCGGCCGCCGCGGCGACGCCGAACGCCCGTCCGGCGTCGCGCCAGGGTCGCATCCGCTCGTCGTTCATGTAGTCGTTGCAGATTCCGGGCTTGCGCGTGCGGAACGCGATCCCGACCATGCCTCTGCCCTCCACGCGCGATTCGTCGACCGAAATGCGCACCTCGCGCAACTGTTTCGCGCCGACGCCGCTCGAGGCGGAAACGTTTGCCCATTCCGCGCCGGGTTCGATCAAAAGGATCGCCGTGGAGATGAAATTGCCGCCGTGCACACCGGCATCGCACACCTTCTGATACAACTCCTCGACCGAGTGTGCGTGGAGAATCGCCTCGTTGGTCGCGCTGAGCGCGGCGTACATGCGGCCGAGGCGCCGCGCCGCCTGCTCGGCGAATTTACGCTCGGTAATGTCTCGACCGACGCCGCGATAACCGACGAAGACGCCGCCGCCGTCGTACACCGGCTCGCCGCTTATCATGATGTAGCGCAGCTTCCCGTCCTTCGCCACACGCTGCATGATCGTATCGCGAAACGGCGTGCGCGCTTCGCGCGCCGCGATGTAAGATTGTCCGCCGCCCTCGTCTTCGAGACCGATTTCCTCCGGCCGCTTGCCGATATACGTCATGAAGGCGGAGCGGTAGCTCGCGACGTGTTGGCCGTCATAGCGAGTGAAGCGCATCTGCGCGTCCGCTTCCCAATACCAGTCGGACGATAGATCGACGAGCGCGCGAAAACGCGCCTCGCTCTCGCGCAGGCGCTCCTCGGCCTGCACGCGCTCGGTGATGACGGTGATGAAGCCTTCGAGGCAGATCAGCTCGCCGCTGGATGTGAAAACGCCGCGTCCCTGCTCCCACACCCACTTATGCTCGCCGTTCGCCGCGCAAATGCGATAGACCATCTTGAACGGGTCGCGCGCCGCGAGGGCGATTTGGGTCTCGCTCCAGATCCGTTCGCGATCTTCGGGGTGAACGATGTCGCCGTACACGCGCACACCCGTCATGAAATCGTCCGCGGAGTAGCCGGTCAGCTCGAAGCAGCCCTCGCTCACGAATTGCGAGGTCCAGCTCTTGTCGTTGCGGCAGCGATAAACCATCCCGGCCAGATTGCCGAGGAGCGAGGTGAGCATGTGCTGACTCTCGCCTGCCGCTTCGACTTCGTTGGGCTCCGAGCCCCGCACAATACGAGCCGACACGCGCTCCGGCGGTGACGATCGTCGTTCGCTTGCGGGTGATTTCTTTGCCATGGTTACCGAAGGCGCTCGTCGCCTTGAAGGCGGTTGATAGTTACTACGCACGAATACGACGTCCGCTGTCTAGCCGCAGTCGATGAGCGGAGAAGGGTGTGGGGCCGCCGTTTTCCGACCTTCTTAGATTAGTTCACGTTGGGTTAGAACTACGGTTAACAATTCTGCCGCTTCGTCAACGAGTTAGCCTTCGTCGCCGTATCGGCGCACGGCGACGTTGCTCCGACGCGCGATCGCGACCGCACACACCGCGGCCGTGGGTTGCGACGCCGCCGCCGCCGGGGGATTATCCGCCTACCTTGTTGCCCACGAATCAAAATCCCCGCGCGTCGTTGCCGCCTCGGACACACCGCGCGCTCGCCGACGCGCTCGGCACCGCGCGCGTGCAGACCGAGCCGCAGGTGTTGGAGCTGTACGCGGCCGATGAAGGCCCGCGTCGCTGCACGCCGCTCGCGGTGGCGTTCCCGGCGCGCCATGAAGACGTCGTTGCGCTCGTGCGCGTCGCGAATGAATTTGGCGTGCCGCTGGTCGCGCGCGGCGGCGGATCGGGAAATGTCGGTGGCGCGCTGCCGGCGCACGGCAGCGTCGTCGTCAGCTTCGAGTGCCTGCGCCGCGTGATCGAGTTCAGCGCCGCGGAGCGGCTGATCGTCGTCGAGTCCGGCGTGCCGACGGCGGAAATTGACGCACGCGCACGCACCGCCGGGCTCTTCTATCCGCCCGATCCGGGCAGCGCGCCGTATTGCCGCATCGGCGGCAATATCGGCACCAACGCCGCCGGACCGCGCGCGGTGAAATACGGCGTGACGCGAGACTACGTCCTCGGCCTGCGCGCAGTCGCGGGCGATGGCCGCACGCTCGTCACCGGCTATCGCACGAGCAAAGGCTCCGTCGGTTACGATCTCACGCGGCTCTTGGTCGGCAGCGAAGGCACACTCGCGCTCATCACCGAGGCGACGCTGCGGCTGGCGCCCGCGCCGGCAAAGGTCGCGACCCTGCGCGCGTGCTACGAGAGCGGCGCAACGGCTTGCGCCGCGGTCGCACGCGTGATGAGCCAGCCGGTCGTGCCGAGTGCGCTTGAATTTCTCGATCCCGCCGCCATCGCCGCTATTCAACAAGCGGGTGCCGCGACCGATCTGCCGGGGCGCACGCGGGCGTTGCTGATGATCGAGGCGGATGGCGACCCGGAGGCGGTCGCGCGCGCGCTAAGCCATCTCAAGACCGCGCTGACCGGCCCCGGACTACTCGAACTGCGCGAGGCGGCCGACGCAACAGAAGTGAAATCTCTCTGGGCGGCGCGCCGCTCGCTGTCGCACGCGGTAAAACGCATCGCGCCGCTCAAGATCAACGAAGACGTAGTAGTGCCCGTGCCGAAACTCGCCGAGCTCGTCATGGCAATCGAAACACTCGCGAGCGAGCATCGCATTCCGATCGTGAGCTTCGGCCACGCGGGCAACGGCAACTTGCACGTCAATCTAATGGTGCATCCAAGCGACGCCGACGAAATGGCGCGGGCGCACGCCGCGCTCGCGCGATTGTTCGAAATCGTGCTCGCGCTCGGCGGCACGATTTCAGGCGAGCACGGGATCGGCTACGAAAAACGCGCGTTCGTGCCGCTCGAAATCCCGTCGGCGACGCTCGCGTTGATGCGCGAGATCAAACGGACATTCGATCCGAATGGAATACTCAATCCGGGGAAAATATTTCCTGACGCGCTTTGATCTGTGGCGAGCGCCCTTTGGGCGCCGCTGTTGTCGAGTGTAATAAATGTAATTGCGGTTCCCGAACCGCGGTCAGGGACGTACGAATTTCGCGGGAGGCAGGATGCCGAGACACTCGGCGCGATCGCGCCGAGAGGCGCGCACGAGATCAAATCGCGATGCGCTGAGTCTCCGCGGCGGTAAGGTTGCGCCCGTAGGTCTCACGCAGATAGAGCGACGCGACGGCGCTCATCAGCGTCAACCCCACGCACAGGAGCAGACCGTTCGCGTAATCGGAGGCTTGATAGCTGCGCGCGCCGTTCACGAGCGTGCCGTCCCACTGGAGGTCTATCAGCGCGCCGAACAACGGCTGCACGATCGCCGCGCCGAGGAAGATACCGGTGTTGACGACGGCGATTCCGACACCGGCGATACCCGGTTCCACCAGCTCCTTCGCCGCGCCGAAACTGACGACGAAACCCGCCGTCGCTAAACCGAGCATCGCGAAGAGCAGGAAGCCCGACCACCCCGGGCCCCACGGTGCGAGCAAGAACGAAAGCCAGACAGCAGCGGAGGCGAAGCAGGCGCCGACGAGCACGGGCTTACGCCGGCCGATGCGATCCGACACCGCGCCGAGCGCGAGCGATCCGATCGCGAGCGTCACGATCGTTGTCAACGTATATAAGGAGGCCTCGGCGCGCGACAGCCGGTGAACGTCGGTCAGCAACGGCACGCCCCACAGTCCGACGACCGCGAGCGAGCTGCCGCACAGGCCCAGGTTCGCAAAAAACCCGGGCCATATTCCCCGTGTGCGCAACACGGTGTAGAGACTGCGCAACCAATGCTGTGTGGGCGGCGCATGTGCCGCCTTCCCTTCCATTTCGCGCAACGATGGAAAGCCCGCGTCTTCCGGACGATCCCGGACGTACACGTAAGTGCACACGCCGATCAAAAAAGAAAGAACGCCGGTGATGATGAAGATCGTGCGCCACGACGCCACGACCAGCAGTGCCGCGAGCGGCGCCGTGGCGAGGACGGCGCCCACGTTTCCGAGGAAGACGGTAAGCCCGCTGATAATTCCGTAACGCCGCTCGCTCCACCACTCGGTGTTCGCGCGCATGAGCCCGACGAATACGACCGACACGCCGAGTCCGATCAGGAATCGCCCAATCGACGCAGTCGCAAGATTCGGCGCGACGCTGAATAGAATCGATCCGACACCGGTGACGAGCGCGCCGGCGCTCGCGGCGATGCGTACACCGAGCGTATCGGCCAGCACGCCCGCGGGTATTTGCATGGCGGCGTAAACGTAGAAATACATCGCGGCGAGCGAACCGAGCGCCGCACCCGTGGTGTTGAAATCGCGCATGAGATCCGCCGCGAGCGCGGCGGGTGCGATGCGATGCACGAACACGAGCATGTACGACAGCGCGAGTATGCCGTACACCAGCAGCCGCATGCGGTGGAACCGGCGCAGTAACTCAGGCGTAATACGCATCAGCTAACCAGGGGCTTAAACCACAGATGCACACAGATGGGCACCGATAACCAAAACTTTTTGTCGTCTGTTTTTTCTGTGTTCATCCGTGTGCATCTGTGGTTTCAAAAATCCTAAAACCCAAGTGGCAACACGTTAACGGCATCACCCGCTGCGAAACCGGGACTATCGGCTTCGACGCGGATGAAGCCGTTGGTGTGGCGCAGCGGGCCGACCATGTGCGAGCCTTGACCGCGCAGCGCTTCAGCCATGAGACGACCCTTGTCGACCTGGAGTCGCGCGCGCAAAAATTCCGTCCGTCCCGGCTGCCGGCGGAACTCGTTGACCGCCGTGCCCTCGAGTAGCCATTGCCGCGGTGTGCCATGGTGCCATGCGATAACGGCGGGCTCGATGAAGAGCTTGTAAGTGACGAGCGTCGACACCGGATTGCCGGGCAGCGCGAAAAAATGCGCGCGCTCGCCGAATCTTCCGAACGCGATCGGCTTGCCGGGCTTCACGCGGACTTTCCACAAATGCAGCGTGCCGACTTCGCCGAACGCCTGCTTGACGAGATCGTGATCGCCGGCGGACGCGCCGCCGGTGGTCACGACGAAATCGAACTCGCGCGCGCGCGTCAGGAGCTCGCGCAGCGCTTGCAGATCGTCGGGGATGATACCGGCGTCGACAACCTCTGCGCCGAGCGCGCGCAACTGTACCGCGAGCGCGAGCCGATTCGATTCGTAAATTCGCCCGGGCGCGAGCGCCTGACCGGGCGCCGACAGCTCGTTGCCGGTCGCCGCGACCAACGCGCGCGGCCGGCGGTATACCCGCACTCGATCGACCCCGGCGCAGCCGAGCAGCGCTAAGTCGAATGCGCTTAGACGCCGCCCCGGTGAATACAGCAGCTCGTCGGCGCGGTAGTCTTCTCCGCGGCGCCGTATATGCTGATCGACGGCCATCGCGTCCGGCAGATGAACGCGCTGATTTTCGACTCGCACGTCTTCTTGGATCACCACCGTATCCGCGCCCGCCGGCAACGGCGCGCCGGTATAAATCCGCATGGCACTGCCGGAATGCAATGTCCCCGGCGCGTCGCCGCAACTCGACGCACCCACTACCGGCAGGACGAAACCGTGCTTGCGCGCCGCGGCGAATTCAAGCGCGTATCCATCCATCTCGGAATTGTCGAACGCCGGATGATCGACGCGCGCACGGAGCTCTTCCGCGCAATAGCGGCCGCACGTCTGATCGAGCGCGATTGTCTCGCTATCGCCGGCCGGCCGGATCGCCTGCAGTATCGCGGTTTGCGCTTCTTCGACGGAGATCATGATTACCGCCATCTTAACAGGCGGCGATGTCGCTGCTTAGGCTTAGTCTCCGACGGGGTACTGCGGTTAACATAAGCGTAACGGCGGAACCGCTCCTAAGCTGATTGGGAAGTAAGGCAAGGTCTGAAACATTAACTTTCACCGCAGAGGACGCGGAGGACACAGAGGGTTTCATGGATCTCCTTCGACTTCCTCCGCGTCCTCTGCGGTAGACAATCATGATCGGCGGTTCGCAACGATTTTCGAGAGTTTCCCTAAATGTCAAAACAACGCTCCAACCGAACTCGACCCCGTAAGACGAAAAAGCATGTCCCGGCGCGCCGGCGACTGACGCACTTCAACACGGCGGGCGAGGCGCACATGGTCAGCGTCGGATCGAAGGCCGTCACCGAGCGCCGCGCCGTCGCCGAGGGTTACATCGAAATGCAAGCGCCGACGCTCGCGCGAATCCTCGAGGGCGGCCACAAAAAGGGCGACGTGCTCGGCGTGGCGCGCCTCGCCGGCATTCAAGGCGCGAAGAAAACATCCGAGCTCGTGCCGCTGTGCCATCCGATCGCGATAACCGCGGTCGACATTCGGTTGACGCCGCGCCAAACACCCGCGGCGATCCACTGCGAAGCCACCGTGTCGACCGTCGGTCAAACCGGCGTCGAGATGGAAGCGCTCACCGCGGTCGAGATCGCGCTGCTGACGATTTATGACATGTGCAAAGCCGTCGATCGCGGCATGACGCTCACCGGCATCCGCTTGCTGGAGAAATCGGGCGGCGCTTCCGGCCACTGGACACGCACGTAGCTACTGTTTGCGCGCGCGATCAGTTATAAAGGCAGACCGTTCTTTTCTATGCTTAGCGCCCGGTTTTCAGGCAATGCCCGATACAATGATCGGACCTACGATTTCCGACCCAAGCTAACGTCGTTGCGCAGCCGGAAACGCCCAACGCAACCGGCATACCGCGGATGTCCAACGCCCAGCTCAAACTAACCAACGGGTTCACCTTCACGCAGCTCTTCGAGCTCGAAGGCCTGCAAAAGCTCGACGATGAGTTTCTCGCGCGTCTGCGCGCGCACGACGCGGCACTTTGCGAGACATTCCGGCGTTATCGCGGCGGCGAAACCTTCGCGCCGGTTGCGTTGAGCGAACTGCTGCTCGCCTTGGCGCCGGTGCTGGAGCAACAGCTCGTCGATCTCTTTGGCATTCACGAGGCGGTTGCGACGATCCAGCGCGACGCGCTCGCACACGATCCGATTTTCGCCTTTAAGAAACAATTCGTACTCAAGCGCGCGCGCCGGCGGCTGCAAAAGAAAGACGAATACGAATCGTTCGCCGAGCTCGACAACTGGCTCCGCGATGCGCTCGCGATCGCGGGGATCGACGCCGCCGATCGAGAGCTCGCGGTCGCGCGCTATACGCTGGAGCTACTGGCGAACGAAACCGCGCACGCCGCCGCGATCGAGAAGCTCACGCGCTGGTGTGTACGCGCGATGACGGCGGCCGCGGGACGCGCCGCGACGGCGGCGTGGTTGAGCCTGCGCGTGCCGCACTCGATCGACCCGGCAAAGCTCGTACCGATCGAGATCGTGCCGAACGATCCGTTCGGGCGCGTGCAAGGCCCACCCGAGCAGCGCCGCCGGCGCGATGGCTTTCAGCTCACCGACCCGCGCATGTCGCCGCGCGAGGCGATGCACGAGATCCATTACTGCATTTACTGCCACGATCACGACGGCGATTTCTGCTCAAAGGGATTCCCGGAAAAGAAGGGCGAGCCGGAACGCGGTCTCAAGGTGAACGCGGCCGGCGTCACGCTCACCGGTTGCCCGCTCGATGAAAAAATCTCCGAGATGCACCTTCTAAAGAAGGAAGGTCACACGCTCGCCGCGCTCGCGATGATCACGCTCGACAATCCCATGTGCGCCGCCACCGGCCATCGCATTTGCAACGATTGCATGAAGGGCTGCATTTACCAGAAACAGGAGCCGGTCAATATTCCCCAAACCGAGACCAGCGTCTTGACCGACGTGCTGGCGCTGCCGTGGGGTGTAGAGATTTACGACCTGCTCATTCGCTGGAACCCGTTGCGTGCGCGCCAATGGCTGCCGAAACCCTACAACGGGCTCAAGGTGTTGATCGTCGGCATGGGCCCGGCCGGCTTCACGCTCGCGCATCATCTATTGATGGAAGGCTTCGCCGTGGTCGGCGTCGAGGGACTCAAGATCGAGCCGCTGCCCGAGGAGTACGTGCGCCTGCCGGTGCGCGACTACGCGGCGCTCAAGGAAAATCTCGACGAACGTCTCATCGCGGGTTTCGGCGGCGTCGCCGAGTACGGCATCACCAACCGCTGGGACAAAAATTTCCTGAAGCTCATTTATCTCTCGCTCGCGCGTCGCCCGCGTTTCCAGGTATTCGGCGGGGTGCGCTTCGGCGGCACCGTCACGGTCGAAGACGCGTGGCGGCTCGGGTTCGACCATCTCGCCATCGCCGTCGGCGCCGGACTGCCGCAGGCGCTGCCGGTGCCGGGCAGTCTCGCTCCGGGCATGCGCCAAGCGAACGACTTTTTGATGGCATTGCAGTTGACCGGCGCTGCCAAGCGGTCGAGCCTCGCGAATCTGCAAATTCGTCTGCCGGCGGTCGTCATCGGCGGCGGGCTGACCGGCATCGACACCGCGACCGAGCTGCAGGCGTATTACATCGTGCAGGTCGAGAAGACGTTCGAGCGCTACGAGAAACTCGCCGGCGCGTTCGGCGAGGCGACCGTGCGTGCGCGGTTGGACGAGGAGTCGTGCGCGGTTCTCGATGAGTATCTCGCGCATGGACGCGCCGCGCGCACCGAACGCGACCGCGCGCGTGCGCGCGGCGACGTTCCCGACTTCCTGCCGCTGCTGCGCGCCTGGGGTGGCGTGACCATCGCGTATCGACGCGCCATGAGCGAATCGCCCGCGTACGCACGCAACCACGAAGAAATCATAAAGGCGTTCGAGGAAGGTATTTATTACGTCGACGGGCTCGATCCCAAGGACACGCAACTCGACAAATACGGTTACGTCGAGGCCATGACGTTTCGCAAACAAGCGCGCGGCAGCGACGGCAAGTGGCGCGCCACCGGCGAAGAAGTCGTGTTGCCCGCGCGCTCGATACTTGTCGCGACCGGCGCGCGGCCGAACGTCGCGTACGAGTTCGAGCATAAGGGTCACTTCGTGAAGCAGTCGGGACACTATCAAACGTACGAGCACCACGACGGCGCCAACGAAAAAGTGCAAGTCGCGGCGCACAACAAAGTGCCGCAATTCGGTCCGTTCACGTCGTATGTGCACGACGACAAGCGCGTCAGCTTCCTCGGCGACACGCATCCGGTGTTTCACGGGAGCGTCGTCGGTGCGATCGCTTCGGGCATGCGCACCTACCCGAAGATCGTCCAGACCTTCGGTACGCGCGCGACGCGTCGCGGGGACGAAAAGGAATATGCCGCTTTCCATGAACGCATGGATACGCTGCTGAGCGCGGTGGTGCAGAAAGTTCGGCGGCTCGCGCCCGACGTTATCGAGCTGCACATACGCGCGCCGCTGGCGGCGCAAAAATTCCGCCCCGGGCAATTCTTCCGGTTGCAGAATTACGAAACGCTCGCGCCGGCGATCGACGGCACGCGCCTGCAAACCGAGGCGCTCGCTCTCTCCGGCGCGCGCGCCGACGCCGATTTCGGCGAGGTGTCGCTGATCGTGGTTGAGCAGGGCGCGAGCGCCAAGCTCTGTGCCGCGCTGAAGCCCGGCACACCGGTGGCGCTCATGGGGCCGACCGGCGTGCGCATGAAGATTCCCGACGGCGGCGAGACCGTGATGATCGTCGCCGATCGATTGGGCATCGCGCACCTGCTCGCGACCGGAGCCGCGATGCGCGCGCGCGGCAATCGCGTGCTGTGCTTCGCGCTCTTCAAGCGCGCCGACGCCGTGTTCTTGCGCGCGGAGATCGAGCAAGCGGCGGACACGATCGTCTGGTGTACCGAGGAAGGTTCGCCGCTAACCCCGCAACGGACATGCGACCGCGCCGCGCACGGGGGCATCGTCGAGTCGATTCGACAGTACGCCGAGGGTGGCCTCGAAACCGCGATCGTCGAACCGCCGATTCCGCTCACGCAGGTCGATCGGCTGATCATCGTCGGTGGCAGTGGGCTCGTTCGACGCGTACGCGACGCCAAGCGCGACGCGCTGGCGGCACACTTCTGCAACACCGAGCACACGATGGCGTCCGTTAGCACGCCGATGCAATGCATGCTGAAGGGCGTGTGCTCTCAGTGCCTGCAGTGGCAAATCGATCCGAAGACGGGGCAGCGCACCAAAGCGGTGTTCGGCTGTTCGTGGCAGGACCAGCCGCTTGAGATCGTCGATCTCGACAACCTCGACGAGCGCCTTGGGCAGAACCGCCTGCAAGAGACGCTCGCCGATCTCTGGCTCGATTACTTGGCTACACGGCAGCCGTTCGCGCCGGCGTAGCGCATCCAAGCCGCCGTTCGCTTCCGTACGTACCGGCGGGCAGCTCACCGCTCCAAAGTCATCTGCGAGCGTCTAGACTTCGTTATTATTCGACTGCCTCTTAAATCATTCAGGAGAAAATCCATGTATCGGCTCATCCTCATTACGTTAGTCGGCGCGCTCGCGGTCAGCGGTTGCGCCTCAAGCTCATCCGGTAGCGCCTACGAGCGCCGCCAGGCGCGCACGGTTCAGGACGTACAATCGGGCGTGGTCGAGAATGTCCGCCCGGTGATGATCGAGGGCACCAAGTCCGGCGTCGGCACCGGCGCAGGCGCGGTCGCCGGCACGATTATCGGCAGAGGCGGCAGCGGCCGCAGCGATATCGGTAGAGCGGTCGGTGGCATCGCCGGCGCGGTCGTCGGTGGCATCGCCGGCGCGGCGACGGAAGAAGGCGTGACGCGGCAGAAGGGCTACGAGATCACCGTGCGCCTCGAGGGTGGTCGGCTGATCGCGGTTACTCAGGCAGCGGATGAGGAATTCAAAGTCGGCGATCGGGTGCATATTGTTTCGGGGCAAGGTATTACGCGCGTAGCGCACTATTAGGAATCGGCTGAACCATCCGACCAAAACCATTGCCACCGAGTGCTTCACGCTCTTCTCAGTTTGTCTACAGACGATCCGTTTCACTGCGCGCACTTTCACCGAATC
>JBGPCS010000025.1:0-13253 GCA_041481875.1 Sulfurifustaceae bacterium | reverse complement strand
GATATCAACAGCATCTCGCCGGGAGACCTGCTCGAAGTGCATGGTCTCGTCAAGAACTACGGTACGGTGCAGGCGACGTTCATTCAAAAGTTCGACTTCTCGGCGCAACCGATATCGGTGACGAAATACAGCGTCCGCGGCTTCGTTGATAGTCACACGCCGAGCGGAATGTCCTCTGGCAGCTTCACCATCGGTCCGCTCACGGTGGCCTATGACCCGACCACGGTGATAGATGACACTCTCCCGGCCGATTTGACGAACACGTACGTCGATATCAAGGGCGATAGCTGCATGTTCGATGGCAACGGCTCATGCACCACCTTGCACGCGGTCTCGGTGGATTTCGAAGGCTTTCCGACGACGGTGCCAATTAAGAACGCCGAGATGGAGGGATTCGTACGCGAATTGTCGACGACGGATCCCAACCGTTTCACGGTAGCCGGTCAGACGGTCGTGGTTGTCCCTGGCACCGGCCCCGATCACACCGTATTCGTCGACGGCATGCAGTCGGACATGGTGCTCGGCGTCAAAGTTGAAGTCGAAGGATCGCTGACGAATGGGGTGTTAACCGCGACCAGAATTAAATTCGAAGACAACGTTCTCGAATCGATCGCCACTGTCGACACTATGGCGAAGACGTTCACTTTGGCCGGATTCTCGACAATCGTCATTCATCCCTATTCATCGGCTGTTTTTACCGGGGGAGCGCAACGCCTCAGCGATATCGACGGCAAGCGCGTCAGAGTACGTGGCCGAGCCGAGAGCGACACGGTGATTGCCGCAAGCGAGATCGAACTGCGCAACAGTGGCTCCAGCGATGTCTTCGTCAAAGGCGTGGCGCAGTCGGTCATGAAGCCACGTTTCAAGATTCTCGACGTCTCGATCGACACGACCTTGGTTACCGAATTTCAGGACCCAAGTGGGACCGTGATCGACCAGGCGACTTTTTTCAACGTATTGGGTGCCAATGGCACGCATGCGGTAAAGGCGAAAGGAACTCTGAACGGCTCGAACACCGTCGATTGGAAAGAGGTCGAGCTTGAAGACTAGATTTCTCTTTGTTGTGGTTCGGCGACGGCCCGCCCCGGCCGTCGCCAATTTTTTCGGTCAGATCGACCGAAGTGATGGTGAGGGCGAAACGAACTCTGAGCAGCTCGATGATGAACTGGGAAGAAATCGAGCTCGAAGAATAGTCCCTGGTTTATCGCTGACGCGGTGACACTGAGTAAAAAGCATTAAGAGGAGACATGAAGAGGAGACATGCCATGCGAAGACTTATACGGCTTACGATCGGTAGCTTGGTATTCGTGACTATACCGTTGGCCGCGGCAGATCGCTCCCCACCGAGGGCGCAGGCCGTGTACGCAAATATGGCGATGCTCGCGACCATGAACGACAACATGGCGCACATGCGCAAACAAATAGAGCGAATCCGCGAAACGACGGACCCGACCGAACGCGATCGCCTTATACAAGATCACATCAGGCTAATGACGTGGCAGATGGAAATGTCCAAGCACGTGACCGGCGCGGAATGGCAGGATTTCGAGTCTACACAGGCGAACCGTGGCGGGGAGCGCAACCCCGAGCGGCTGAACACCGCGCGATGGTGATTCTCGTCCCGATGATGCTCTCGGCAAACCATGGTGGCTGGCGCCGACGATGATATGAAGTTCGGTTCCTCTTTGTTGTGGTTCGGCGACGGCCCGCCCCGGTCGTCGCCATTTTTTCCAGTGCAACGGGGGCGAAGAACTCTGCGAGCTCGATAGTTTAAAGAAGTCGAGCTCGAGGACTAAGGTTCCTCTTTGTTGTGGTTCGGCGACGGCCCGCCCCGGTCGTCGCCATTTTTTTGCCCATTTTTCGACTCGTTCTCAGTATCAGCCGAGTAAATTGCGTCAGATCTTCACTGTTGTTGACGCCATCCCACGGTCGCAGTCCAATAGATTCGGCGTTACGCGGAAGGACCCCTGGTTTCATCGTGATGGCAAGTTACGACAGAAAGGCTTGCTGCGCGGATATCGTTCTGGCCGTAGCTCGAAGTAGGGGAGACATTCATGAAAACCCGAACCAGATATGTCGCCGCGACTATGTGCGCCATCGTCGTTGCGACCGCAGCCGGATGTGGATACGCGTTCCGCAGCAACCCGCAAAAATTCGCCGCCTTATACGTAGAATATGTCGCGAAGGAACTCGAACTGAACGAAACCCAGACAGCTAAGCTTACCGTCCTCAAGGATGCGGTGCTCAGGTCGCGTGAAGCGATACGTGTTGGACGCGAGGAGAAGAGCCGGGCGGCGTTGGCGCTGCTCGACAAGCCAACCATAGATCGCCCGCGCGCGCTCGCGCTGTGGCAGCAGTCGATGCACGACCTCGGCGATCAAGGCCCCCCCATCATCGCGACCTTCGGCGACTTTTACGACAGCCTTACGCCGGCTCAACAGAAGAAAGTGCACGAGACTATCAAGGACCGCACCGAACGTTTCAATCGTTGAACTCTGCCAGGCGTTAAGCGCACGGACCCTCGGCGGCCCGAACCGTGCGCGCCGCAATAGGCGTCGCGTGGAGCACGGGTCTGCGTTTCCGAATGGTAAATATAGGTATGTGAAGAAGCGCGCGCCTCTTCCGGGTAGGTTAGCGTACCCGCGTCCGCGATCGTTCTCTCATTACTGGGCGAAAAGTCCCCGACAAGCGGCGCCCATCCGAAGCGCGCCGAAGCGATCCGCGCGGGCTATATAGAATACGACGTCCCCCCTTCAGCACGACGCTTTAGAGTCCGATCCAACAACGCAAAGGAGATCGGACATCTCGTGAAGACGCAGGCGTAGTCGGCCGCGAGACGATGCACTCCGGGGGCGTATGGATTGCGCGCCCAACATACCCCTACTCTTCATTCGCCCGGATCTGCTCGCTCGCTTGAGCGCTGTCCCCGATCCCCCCGCATGCCGCGACGGGAATTCGTCGCCGGTACGTGGGTTGCACGTCTTTCCCGACCGCGCGAACCGACTTGGCGCATCCGCGCCTAGCGCGCCGCGGATCTGAGAAGCAGATAAGAGGAATTCATGACGCCCGAACAGGCGAGCACTTATATCAATAGCCTGCTGAAAATAATGCTGGCCCGGAAAGCATCGGACCTTTTCATATCCGTCGACTTCCCGCCGTCGATGAAGGTCGACGGCAAGATGGCGCCGGTCGCACAAGCGCAGAAGCTCACACCGCCGTATACGAAGGCGCTCGCCTACGCCGTCATGAACGATAAGCAGCGCGCCGAGTTCGAAGCCGAAAAGGAGTGCAACTTCGCAATCAGCCCCGAGGGGATCGGGCGCTTTCGCGTGAACATATACGTGCAGCAAGGGTGCGTCGCGATGGTGCTGCGTACGATTACCTCCCGCATTCCGAAGTTCGACGAGTTGAAACTCCCGCGCGTACTTAAAGACGTCGCGATGACCAAGCGCGGCTTGGTGATACTCGTCGGCGGCACCGGCTCGGGCAAGTCGCCCTCGCTCGCGGCGATGATCGATCACCGCAACGAGCATAGCCACGGGCATATCATCACCATCGAAGATCCGGTCGAGTACGTGCACAAGAACAAGAATTGCCTGATCAGCCACCGCGAAGTCGGCGTCGACACGAACAATTGGTTCGCCGCGCTGAAGAACACGCTGCGCCAGGCGCCCGATGTGATCCTGATCGGCGAGATTCGCGACCGCGACACCATGGAATACGCCGTCGCCTTCGCCGAGACCGGGCACTTGTGCATGGCCACGCTCCATGCCAACAGCGCGAACCAAGCGCTCGACCGCATCATTAATTTCTTTCCGGAAGAACGCCGCCAGCAGCTGCTCATGGATCTGTCGCTGAACTTGAAGGCGGTCGTGTCGCAGCGCCTGATCCCGCGCAGCAGCGGCAACGGCCGTTGCACGGCGATAGAGATCCTGCTCAACACGCCGCTCGTGGCTGATCTCGTTTTCAAGGGCGAAGTGCACGCGCTGAAAGAGACGATGAAGAAATCCCTGGAAGCCGGCATGCAAACCTTCGACCAAGCTCTGTTTCAGTTGTACGAGTCCGCCGACATTAGCTACGAAGACGCGCTGCGCAACGCCGACTCGATCAATGAGATCAAGCTCAACATCAAGCTCCACAGCAAACGCGCGCGCACCGCAAATACCGCGCCCCGAGTCGAACTGGGCATGAAGGAAGACAAAAAGGAAGAAGAGACCTCGCCCGAACCAATGGCGAGAGCGGCGAGCGCTTAGCGCATCGTCGTCACGTCCCGATCGATGTCGACGCGCTACGTCGCTCGGCGCCTCAGTGCTTCGCGCAGCCGGAAAGTCTGTGGTAGCCACGATGCGGCACGCGGCTTACGGCACGAAGGTGGCGGGTGGGAAGAACAGCTGAATTGGTTCCGGCAAAAACTGGGGCAAACACGAAGGTGTGACGGGCCTCCCTGCGTTGGTTGCAGGCGGCGGGTAAACCGTGCGAACGCCAGTCAACGGGTCCTCGTGCTCGTAACCATCAGGAGCGCGGCACCGCCCCGGCGGGACAGATATTCGTCGACTAACTTCGCTTGGCGCGAATTTGTCGGTGATGCTCCCACGAGATCAGCTCGGGCCCTGGGTCGGACGCTGCGCGCATCGGCTTGCGGGCGCGGCGCGGCAACAGAATGGCTTTGGGCTCGCGCAACTCGCTCTCGGGCAGAACCATGATGCGAAATCCCAGAGATATCGCCGTCTTCGGATCGAACAAGTCCGGGCATTCTTCCATGAACCGCTGCATGTGAACGGGATTCAAGCAAACTACTTGCGGGCGGCGCCCGTGCGTTCTTTGGAACTCGTCGATGACCCTCAAGATGTAATTCAACATGTACCGCCTCATTGCATTCGGTGCCTGCGCAGAGATTGTTCGCGCGGCTCGTTGGATGCGTTGCAAGAACCTTGCCGCGGGCGCCGCCCGGGCCGATCTCGCCAAAACTGCCTGCTCTCGCAGCCTCCAATTGCGCGTGACGTGAACGTCGGCTCCACGAACCCACGGATATCGAGCGCACAATCTTCCACCGCCGGTTTTTTGGCGCTCGCGATCCCTTGCGAGGGAGACGCGTCGAAACAAGCGAGATCGGATGAAATTCGACTCGCCTAGTCCGAGGTATATACTGCGCCGGCGCGCGCGGAGACTTTTCGGATCGACTGAGCCCGATGTTCGTTCGAATTCTTGCAATCGTTTTTCCGCGGTTCGCCATCGCCGCGCTCGGCACTGGCCGTCGTCCTACTTGAGATTCGTTGAGCCAGCCTGCCGCCGCCGACATTGCCGATGCGTCTTTGCGAGATACAAACTCTGTCCCGGCTGAGCGCGTTACTCGCGCGTTACCGCCTGCGCGTGGAGCTGATCGACAGTGGGTCGCCGATTCCCGGAAGCTACTGGGGCGCGCCGGAAGCGGGCGTCGTCGGCGAGACGGTGTATGTGCGCACCGATACGCCGCTGCATTCCGCGCTGCACGAAACCGCTCACATGATCTGCATGGACGGCGATCGGCGCGCGCAACTGCACACCGACGCGGGCGGCGACCATGCCGAAGAGGACGCCGTTTGCTATTTACAAATCGTGCTGGCGCGGGAGCTGGACATCGCGGAACGCGACGCTTGCGCCGATATGGATGCATGGGGGTACACGTTTCGCCTCGGCTCGGCGTACGCGTGGTACACGACCGACGCCGAGGATGCGCGCGCGTGGCTGATGCGCCATAGCCTCCTCACGCGGCAAGGCGAACCGACATCGCGGCGATGCGGTGGCGAGACGGCAGCCTCCGGTGCGTAATCTCGAGGTCAAACGCCGTCTCCTTGACGCGCGCTTCTCGCGAGCGAAGACTAGGCGCCGAACTTAGTCGCGCTAACAAGAAAAGTTGACATCGTCTCGATAAGCAACCGTGGATCGAGGATTTCAGCTTGGTCCGCCAGTTTTGCACCGAGGAGATATGATGAAGACTCACCGCCCCAAGAAAAACTGGAAGCTCGCGGCGCTGCTCGGCAGCTTCGCGATCGCCGGCTGCGCAACGACACAGAACCCACCGAGCGGCGTGACGCCCGATTACGCATCGATCGTGCGTAGCCCCGATCGCGCGGCCGCCGATCGCGAAGCGGACGCGCGCCGCCTACCGGCACAGTTGCTCGCGTTCACCGGCGTTGAGCCCGGCATGCGCGTGCTCGACATCGGTGCCGGCGGCGGTTACAGCACGGAACTGCTCGCACGCGCGGTCGGCGCGCAAGGCAGGGTGTACGCGCAGAACGCACGCCAGCGCGACCCGCTGGATGAGCGCCTGCGAACGCCAGCGATGAAAAATGTCACGGCCATTATTCATCCGTTCGACGATCCGGCAACGCCGGAGGCGAAGAATCTGGATCTCATCGCGATGTTCCTCGTCTACCACGACATCACATTTCAACCGGTCGATCGGGCGAAAATGAATAAGGCACTCTTCGACGCGCTCAAACCGGGTGGCCACTTGGTCATCATCGATCACTCGGCGAAAGCCGGTGACGGCGCGACCGTCGGCAAATCGCTGCATCGCATCGAGGAGTCGACGCTGCGCTCGGAAGTCGAGGCGGCCGGTTTCAAACTGGCTGCGCAAAGCGATTTTCTGCGAAATCCGGCGGACCCGCGCGACGCTCCGTTTTTCGACATGAACATCGGGACCGATCAGTTCGCGCTGAAATTCGTCAAGCCATAGGCACCAGAGTCGCACGCGGCTTGCCGGTACGTCGTCCTGGTTGTCAATTGACGATCCGGCTGCATTTGTCGATAGTGTCTCCCGCAACCGTTGTGCTAATTTTCAACGCCGCACGGGAGATGTCGATGTCCTACTTTTCGTTCTTTTCTCCGCTCGTTCATCCACCCTATCGCTATTGCCGCGCTCGCTGACCGATGCGTGTGCTACACCGCATCGCTTGTTTCGTCGCGCTGATGACGCTCGCCGGGTCGCTCCCGGCGCAGGAGCCGTTTTCCTTCGACGCTACGCCGGGAAAGTTGCCCAAAGAAGTGATACCGCTCAGCTATGAAATCCGGATTCAACCGGACCTCGACACGCTGAGCACTAAAGGTTTGGCACGGGTTCACATCGAGGTTCGTAAGCCAGTCGATCGGATCGTGCTCAATACCTTCAAGCTTACGATTGCGAGCGCGGTCCTCGAGGCGGATCGACCTACGGCCCTCGCGATTGATCCCGATCAAGAACGGCAAGCAACGACGCTGCGCACTCCCGAGATGTTAGCGCCGGGAAAATACACCTTGCGGCTGGATTTTTCCGGCTCGATCGGCGCGCAGCCCGTTGGCCTGCACACCATAAAGTACACGACACCCGGCGAACGGAAGACGTTGCTCGCGAGCAAAATGGAGCCCGGTTATGCCCGCAGCGTGTTCCCTTGTTGGGACGAGCCGTCGTTCCGGGCGCGCTTTACCATGACCGCCGTCATTCCCGCGAACCAAACCGCCGTATCGAACATGCCGGTGGCGCGCGAAAAAGCGATCGAGGGAGGCTTGAAGGAAGTTACGTTCGCGCCGACGCCGCCGATGGCGAGCTATCTCGTTTCGCTGAACGTGGGTGAATTCGAGGCGCTGAAAGGCAGCGTTGATGGCGTCGCGCTGAACGTTTGGACCACGCCGGGAAAACGCGCGACCGCGAGCTATGCGCTCGGGGTCACGCAAAAAGTGCTGAAGTACTACAACAGCTATTTCGGAGAGAGCTATGTGCTGCCGAAGCTCGATCAAATCGCGCTTCCGGGCGGTATCCCCGGCGCGATGGAGGATTGGGGCGCGATCACGTACAACGAAGCACGGCTGCTGTACGATCCGGCGCGCAGCTCGCTGCAAACCAAGCAGAGCATTTTCCGCATTGTCGCCCACGAGCAAGCGCACCAATGGTTCGGCAATCTCGTCACGATGGCGTGGTGGGACGATCTGTGGCTGAACGAAGCGTTTGCGGAGTGGATGAGCAGCAAAGCGTCGGACCGTTTCAACCCGGAATGGGGAGTGTGGCTGCGCAGCTACCGGTTTACCGACGCCGCGATGGGTCGCGACGCGCGCAAGAGAACGCACCCGATCCAGCAGCCGATTGCGAGCGAAGCCGAAGCGGTCGATGCGTTCGACGAGATCACCTACGGCAAAGGTCAGGCGTTCATCCGCATGCTCGAAAACTATTTGGGTGAAGCGACCTTTCGCCGCGGCATAGCAAAATACATCCGCGCGCATCGCTATTCCAACGCCACCACCGCCGACCTGTGGGCCGCGTTGGAGCAGGCGTCGGGCAAACCCGTGCGCGAGCTCGCTGCCGGTTGGACGGAACAACCGGGATTTCCGCTGGTGAGCGTAAGCGCGACATGCGCCGGCGGCAAACGCAAGGTGCAATTGACGCAGGAGCGCTTTACGCTCGATGACGTGGCAGCGGCCCCCTTCGTTTGGAAAATTCCGGTGTCCCTGGCGGACGGTAAATCGCCGTTGCGCGTCGTGTTGTTCGGCCAAAAAACATCTGCGTACGACTACGGCGACTGTTCGGGCACTTTGCGCGCGAATGCCGGGAGCACCGGCTATTACCGCGTGCACTACGAACCGGTTCTGTTTGACCGTCTGCAAGCGAATGTCAAGCAGCTCCCAACCGGCGACCGGCTCGCACTGCTGAGCGACACGTGGGCGCTGGTCGAGGCCGGCCGCCATTCGGCAGCGACGTATTTACAATTGATCGCAGCGCTAAAACAAGAACGAAGCCTGCACGTGTGGGAGCGGATTCTCGGCACCCTCGCGTTCATCGATCAACTCCAGCAAGGTGAACCGGGGCGGGAGGCGTTTCAGGCGTATGCACGCGCACTCCTCGCGCCGCCGCTGCGGCGCTTGGGCTGGGACAGCCGTGCCGGCGAGGCGTACGAGACGACGCAATTGCGCGCGCGCATCATCGGCGCGCTCGGGCAGTACAACGATCCGGGGGTCGTGCAGGAAGCGCGCAAACGCTTCGAACTTTTTCTCGATAAGCCCGAAAGCTTGGCTCCCGATCTGCGCGAACCGGTACTGTACACCGTGGGTCGTTACGCCACGGCCGGCACGTATGAACAACTGCACACGTTGGCGGTAGCGGCACAACGCCTCGAGGACAAGCAACTTTATTATCGAGCGCTGCAACGGGCGCTCGCACCGGAGCTCGCGCAACAGACGCTCGCGCTTTCTTTGACCGATGAGATGCCGACTGTCGAGGCGACGACCAATCCCGCATCGGTCGCCAAAGCGGGCGAGCACGCCGCGGTTGCATGGGATTTCGTGCAGCGCAACTTCAAGGCGTTGATAGACAAAGTCGACGTTTACGGCCGCAATTACTACGTCGCGCGAATCATGGAGGCGTTCTCCGATACCGCGCATGCCGACGAGCTCGAAGCGTTCGTAAAAGCCAATTTGCCGCCTAGTGCCGTGCCGATCGCCGCGCGCACGGCGGAAGCCATGCGTCAACGCGCGCGCTTGAAGAAACGGGAGCTGCCCGTGATCGACCATTGGATCGAGCGCAACGGCGGCGTCGACAAAGCGCGCGTCGCGGCTGCGGCGGGTTGAGATGGCGGATTTTTGCATGGACCAACCGATTATCGAGCGCGCACGGCAAATCCTTCTGGATGTGTTTGGCTATCCGGAATTTCGCGGAAGCCAATCCGAGATTATCGAGCATGTCGCGGGTGGTGGTGACTCTCTGGTGTTAATGCCGACCGGCGGTGGGAAGTCGTTGTGCTATCAAATACCGGCACTGTTGCGCGACGGCGTCGGAGTCGTGGTGTCGCCGTTGATCGCTCTCATGCAAGATCAGGTCGCGGCGCTGCGCGAAGTCGGCGTGCGCGCCGCGGTTCTTAACTCGACGCTCGACTGGCGCGCCGCCGCGGACGTAGAGCGCGCGCTGCTGGAGGGTGGGATCGATCTGCTCTATGTCGCGCCCGAACGGTTGTTGACGCCGCGCTGTCTCGAGCTGCTGGATCGCGCCACCATCGCCTTGTTCGCGATCGATGAGGCGCATTGCGTGTCGCAATGGGGTCACGACTTCCGACCGGAGTACATCGAGCTGTCGGTGTTGCACGAGCGCTGGCCGTCCGTGCCGCGCATCGCGCTGACCGCGACCGCCGACACCACGACACGGGCCGAAATCGTCAAGCGCCTCGCGCTGACCTCTGCGCGCGTATTCGTGTCGAGCTTCGATCGCCCGAACATTCGCTACCGCATCGTCGAGAAAACAAATGGACGGAAGCAGCTGCTCGACTTCATTCGCGCGGAGCACGCGGGCGCGGCGGGCATCGTCTATTGCTTGTCGCGCGCCAAGGTGGAGGACACCGCCGAGTTCCTGGTTTCCGAAGGCATCGCCGCGCTGCCGTACCACGCCGGCATGGAGACGGTCGCGCGTCACGAACACCAGTCGCGTTTTCTGCGCGAAGACGGCGTCGTGATGGTAGCGACAATCGCTTTCGGCATGGGTATCGACAAGCCCGACGTGCGCTTCGTCGCGCATCTCGATCTGCCGAAGAGCATCGAGGGTTACTACCAGGAAACCGGCCGCGCCGGCCGCGATGGAATGCCCGCCGACGCGTGGCTGGCGTACGGCTTACAGGACGTCGTGCAGCAACGGCGCTTGATCGAAGCGACCGACGCGCTGGACAACTACAAGCGCGTCAGCGCCGCGAAGCTCGACGCGATGCTCGGTCTGTGCGAGACCACGGAATGCCGCCGTGTGCGACTGCTGGCGTATTTCGGCGAAGCCTCTCGTGCGTGCGGCAACTGCGACAACTGCCTCAGTCCGCCGACGGTTTGGGACGGCACGATCGCCGCGCAAAAGGCGCTGTCCTGCGTCGCGCGTTTGTGGAGGGAACGCGCGCAACGATTCGGCGCGGGCCACGTGATCGACGTGCTGCGCGGCCAGGCGACCGATAAGGTGAAGCAATGGCGCCACGAGACGCTCTCGGTATTCGGCGTCGGCGCCGATTTCTCGGAGCAGGAGTGGCGCGGCGTGCTGCGACAGCTCATGGCGCTCGATCTCGTGCGCGTGGATCACGACGCCTACGGCACGTTGGCGCTGACCCCGGCGAGTCACGCGGTGCTAAAGGGAGAGCGGCAAGTTATGTTGCGCCGCCAGACGCCATCGCGTCCCGCGCGCGAAAAAAATATCGGGCGGAAGGAGCACGTCGAGCTTTCACCGACGACACACGGGCTATTCGAGCGCCTGCGCGCGTGGCGAGCGCAAACCGCGAAGACGCACGGCGTGCCGGCCTATGTGATTTTCCATGACGCCACGCTGCGCGAAATCGCCGATGCACGGCCGCAAAGCTTGGATCAATTGCGCGGCATCACCGGCATCGGCGCGAAGAAACTCGAGGCGTACGGCGAGAAGATCCTGACGGAAGTCGCGCGAATCGAGCCCGGTGCTTGAGCACGCGATCGTCTTGATCTCGGCGTCCTAAACGGCTCACCCCTCCGAACCAAAGTCTTAGCTGTACTTCGTAAAACGTCGTCCGGTAAGGATTGTTCGACGCAAGCGCTCCGCCCTCTCGCATCGCCCGACGGCCGCATTCGGAAGTGCTACTCTTTTCGCTAGGTACTGCAAGGGAATCGGTCCTTGCGGTACTTTTTTTTACCCTTAAGGAGGGTCCTTTAGCTATGCAAGGTACATTCGACCTGGTGTTAGTCGCCGTCTCGTACGCCATTTCAGTGTTCGGGTCGTACGTCGGCTTGGTGCTCGCCGAGCAAATCAAGGATTTGCGCAATTCGATGGACCGCATGTGGCTGGGCGGCGCTGCGATTGCGCTCGGCGGCGGCGCGATTTGGTCCATGCACTTCATCGGGATGCTCGCCTACAAGACTCCCGTTCCGGTGACGTACGATGCCATGCTCACGGTGATTTCGATGATCGTCGCGATTGTGTTCGTCGGCATCGGCATCTATCTGGTGATTCGCCAGCCTCATATGAAATTTTCCACGTTGATCGGCGCCGGCGTCATCACCGGCCTCGGTGTCGCGGCGATGCATTACACCGGGATGGCCGCAATCCAGATGGCGGGGGAAATGCATCACGATCCGATGATCGTGGCAATTTCAATCGTCATCGCGATTGTCGCTTCGATCGCGGCGCTGTGGATCGCCTTCACCATGCACAAGATGTGGCAGAAACTCATCAGCGCTTTTGTCATGGGCGTTGCCGTCTGCGGCATGCACTACACCGCCATGATCGGTTTCAGCATGACGCATAGCGCGGAACAGCTGCAAATGACGGCGTCGACGATTTTCTCGGGGGACTTGGCCGGTTACGTCGCAGTCGCGACGGTTGCCGTTCTGTCACTGGCGTTGATCGCGAGCTTTGCCAAGGAACTGCGGTACGAGTAAGCGCGTAATATCTTTTCCATTCAGTTTACCGGCTACGGATAGCCGGTAAATGTTTCCCGCCGTTTCTCGATGGGGTCGCGGACGGAGAGTCGGGTTCTCGCTGGCCCGCTTCATGGCTCGTCGACTCGCGCTCATACCGACACGACGCACTTCAGCCGGGGAGACCCTCCTTTCGTCTGGAAATCCCTCTTTGGCGGCAATGTTCCCGTGTAGCTTTCGATTTCAACCGACCGGACGTCACGCGATGCAGGAGGGTTAGCGGTGTCACGATTGCGTACGCACGCCGACATCGGGCTGCGCTGGATGAAATGCGGCTGGCGACTTTTCCGCCGCAATCCTTGGCTGCTCGGCGGAATGGGAATGTGCTGCTCCGCGGCGGTCGGTATTCTGCTTTTCGTCCCGGTCATTGGCGCGCCCGTCATCGGCCTGTTCGCGCCCGCGGTTCTCGCCGCCTTTTGTCTGGCCCTCGACGCGGTCGCGAAACAGAAATTGCAGCTGCCGCCCGCGCTGCGCTTTGCCGCCCTAAAACAATCGCCGCGCCAGCTCGTGATCGTATTCCGCGACGAGGGCCGCTTGATGCAGGCGCTTATCTTGGGGCTCTATTGCGTGATTGTCGTGGTGCTCGCCACCATCGTGATGTGGACCGTGGCCGGGAGCGCGTTCGTCAACCGCACGGACTTCAGCTGGGCAGTGATCCCGCGGTTGATTGTGGCGGCGATTATGGGGTCGTCGATATACGCGGTAATGACGGCGTCGCTCGTCTATGCCGTCCCGCTCGCGCTATTGGATAGAGAGGCGCTGGCGCCCGCGATGAGTCGCAGCGTGAAAGCGGCGGCGCAACACGCGTACGCCCTCGCCGTGCTGTTCGGGTTTCT
>JBGPCS010000024.1:0-13651 GCA_041481875.1 Sulfurifustaceae bacterium | reverse complement strand
TGCTCGTTCTTATCCCGTTGGGACTGTTTTCGCAAATCGTCCATTTGCCGGCGATCCTTGTCCTGGGGCTTTGGTTCCTACTGCAACTCCTAAGCTCGGTCCTCGCGGACCCTGCCGGAGGCGGCGTCGCGTTCGGCGCACATATCGGTGGTTTCATCGCCGGCGTGGTGCTGATCCCGCTTTTCAAACGCCGCTACACGCCGCTGCTTGGCGGGGGGCGCCGCTCCTGAGGTTTCGCGTTCCTCGCCCGACAGTCTCGATCTCATCGCGTCAAAAAACTGGCGCTTCGTGGAGATTCCCGAACATTCCCGATCCACAAACACGTGGATGACGTTCACCACCTGGCCCGCAATTTGCTCTAAGTAAGGCGATCATCTATAGCAAAGATAGCGACCCGCGCCCGATCGCTCCCTCTTTCAGGAGGATGAGGTTATGACCAAGTTGTTCGCGCCGGCGTTGTTCCTTATCCAGCGCCTGACCATGCTTTCCGCGTTCTCGCTCCTGGGCCTGCTGTTCTTCGCCCAGGTCGCCGTGGGCCTATGGCTCGTCGGCTCCGCCATCTCAGCAGATACCGCCCGCGTGTTGCTGGGGGTGCTGACGCTCCTCGCCGCTTACGTTCTCACCGCGATTTACCTATGGATCAAAGTCGGCATGGACCGCCTGCGCGGCACCATCGAGCGAGTGGCGAGCGGCGACCTCACCGTCAAAATCAGTATCGGCGGCAGTAACAGCGACGACTCAAGCGAGTTGAGCTTGTGGCAATCGGTCCGCCGCATGAGCCAAACATACGTCGAGATCGTCGGCCAAGTGCGCACGAGCGCGGATGCCATCGTCTCGATGGCGAAAGACATCGCCGATGGCAATACGAACCTCTCACAGCGCACGCAAGAGCAGGCGTCTTCGCTTGAAGAAACCGCCTCCGGCATGGAAGAGCTTGCGGCGACGGTCAAGCAAAACGCAAACAACTGCACCCGGGCCGACACGCTTGCCGGCACCGCCAGCCAGGTGGCGGGCAAGGCGGCTCAGCAGATGCGCGATCTCGCCGAGACCATGAAACATATCGACGATAGCTCGCATCGTGTCGCGGATATTCTCGGTGCTATCGAAGGTATCGCGTTTCAGACGAATATTCTTGCGCTCAACGCCGCGGTCGAAGCAGCGCGAGCAGGCGAACAAGGCCGCGGCTTCGCCGTGGTCGCTTCCGAAGTTCGCAGTCTCGCGCAGCGCAGCGCCGAAGCAGCGAAAGAAATCAAAGCGCTCATCGAGGCGTCCGTGAGCAACGTCGCCCAAGGCAAGCGGCTCGTCGACGCCGCCGGCGGTACGATGGGCGAGGTTGTGACGAGCGTGCAGAAAGTCAACGAAGTGATCGGCGAAATTGCCCTCGCGTCGTCGGAGCAAAGCGCCGGCGTCGAGGATATCAACAAGGCGATCGTGCAGATGGACACGGTGACGCAACAAAACGCCGCGCTGGTCGAGCAAGCGGCGGCCGCTGCGCTCTCCTTCGAGGAGGAGGCGTCGCGCTTAGTCAACGTCGTCGGTGCATTCAAGCTCGATCGCACGGAGGAACGCGACCGGGCGGTCGCGTTGGTGAAGCGCGCGGTCGCGCACGTCAAAGCGGTGGGCGTCGAGCAGGCCTCGAAAGACTTTAACGATCCGAACGGCGGGTTCTGCGAAGACAGCTACTACATTTGGAGCGGCGATTACACCGGCATGGTCTTGGCGAACGGCTCCAATCCCGACGGCGCCGGACAACATTCTTGGGAACTCAAGGCCGCCGACGGCAGAAAGTTCATTCAAGAGATCATCGAGACGTCGAAAACGAAGGGACTGGGGTGGTGCGACTATCCGTGGAAGAATCCCACGACCGGAAGGACCGAACAGAAGTCTACCTATTTTGAGTCGACCGATAACATTTTTGTCGCCTGCGGCATCTACCAAGGCAGGAAATACGTGGATCGCTCAGCAGCACAACCCGCCACCGGCCACAAAGTGGTCGGTCTGCTACCCGATTCGACGAGGCGCGCGCGCTCGCGCCGGTAGCGCGAAGGAAATTGGCAGACTGTTGAGAAACAGTCCGCCGGGGGCGACACAGGTGGTGCGGCGAGTTTTCAAATACGGCTCTGGGTTTTGAAAAACAGAGCGAGGCGCGGCATGCACCGCGACGCGCGAAGTAGAAAACTCCGTGAAAGATCCGCTCTAACCCTGACTGGACTGCGACCGCTAACCGGAGCCGAAGCGGGAGCGGTACGAAGACGGTGTGCCGTCCGCCGTGGGAAATTGCTGCGTGCCGTTGCGCCCCGGACGGATCAGCAGCCCGAGTGCCTGGGAAGCGGCGTACGCGACCACCAGCACGCCGATGCCGATCAGCACCGCACTCGCCATCAGCTCGATCCCGCCCATGAAGCTCGGATCGTCCCCGATCCCCGGAAATAGCGCGCGCACGAGCGCCCCCAAGACGTTCTCGAGCCCTTGGTTGGTGAACCATACGAACAAGCCGCCGCCAACCGCCATGAGACTCACGAATGCGAAGTATGCCTCGCCGCCGAGCTTCAACAGCAACGCCAATACCGAGATCGCGTAGCTGTCGCTAGGCTTGATGGCCTCGATGTCGCGCGCTCGGATCGCAAACACGTGGACCGCGGCGTACACGGCGAGCGCAAAGAACGCCTCGAACAAGAAGCCGCCCAATACTCGGTTCGTCGGCAACTCGAATGTGATCTTGCCCACCTTGAAAAAGATGGTGAGCGATAGCAGCGCGATCAACGCCGCAGTTACGCGCAACGTGATGCCGACCAGGCGACAAAAAAACGCCGGCCGCGATAGCCGCTCCAGCAGCGGACCCATAAAAAAATAACGCTGATTCATCACTCGGTGCCCCTCCATCCGGGCGGCAGGCTGCCCTCATCGTGCTCCGGCGGTTATACTCGCGTTCCGGTGTTATGGTGAATGTCCTCCGGACGCCTTATTAGCTTAGCGAACGCGGCATGATGATTGAGCATAACGCACCGTTTGCCTACCGGCATAACCTACCACTCGTCGGCCCCCAACGGCGTTTCGCCATATCGAGGTCATGTCATGCGCCAATACCTTGATCTCATCGCCCATGTGCTCGAACACGGTGCGCCCAAAGCCGATCGCACGGGCACCGGCACGCTTTCCGTCTTCGGACATCAAATGCGCTTCGACTTGGCGCGCGGGTTTCCATTGCTCACGACTAAGAAACTGCACGCGAAGTCGATCATCCACGAGCTGCTGTGGTTCTTGCGCGGCGAGACGAACACTCGCTATCTGCGCGAACACGGCGTCACGATTTGGGACGAGTGGGCCGATGCGGACGGCGAGCTTGGGCCGATTTATGGCTATCAGTGGCGCTCGTGGCCGTCGGCGGATGGACTTCACGTCGATCAAATCGCACAGGTGATAGAACAAATCCGCCGCAATCCCGATTCGCGGCGACTATTAGTGTGTGCGTGGAATGTCGCGGACATCGAAAAGATGGCCCTGCCGCCGTGCCACGTGCTGTTCCAGTTTTATGTCGTGGATCGGCGATTGTCGTGCCTGTTGTATCAGCGCAGTGCCGACATTTTCCTTGGCGTACCGTTCAATATCGCTTCGTACGCTCTGCTAACGCTGATGCTCGCGCAAGTAACGGGGCTGCAGCCGGGTGAGCTTATCCACACGCTGGGCGATACGCATCTCTATTCGAATCATCTCGAACAGGCACGGCTGCAACTCGCGCGCGAGCCGCGCCCGCTGCCGCAAATGCGCCTCAATCCTGCGATCACGGCGATCGACTCCTTCGCTTACGACGACTTCGAATTGATGAATTACGACCCGCATCCCGCTATCAAGGCGCCGATCGCGGTGTAAGCCGACGCGCCCAATCCACGCATTCGTGTTGCTCTTGAATCTTGACTAAACGCATGCGCGTCTCATTGATTGTCGCCGTGGCGGAAAATGGCGTGATCGGCAAGGACAACGCTCTGCCGTGGCGATTGCCCGCCGATCTCAAGCGTTTTCGCCGATTGACGATCGGCCATCCGGTGATCATGGGGCGGCGCAGCTACGAGTCGATCGGCCGGCCGCTGCCGGAACGTACCAATATCGTGGTTACGCGGCGCCCGACGTACCAAGTCCACGGCTGCTTAATCGCCCATTCGCTCGAAGCGGCGTTTTCGCTAGCCGGTGGAGCGGCGGAAGTTTTTGTTATCGGCGGCGCCGAACTTTATACGCAAAGTCTCGCCTGCGCCGATCGGATTTATCTGACCCAACTTCACGCGCAGGTCGACGGAGATACGTTCTTCCCCTCTTTCAATCGAGCCGACTGGCACGAGACGGCGCGCGAACGACATCACGCAGATTCGCAGCATGCTTATCACTACAGTTTCGTAACGTTCGAGCATGTCCACCGGGCGTGTGTGCGGTGAAGCACCTACTATGGCTGATCGCGTTCTTAGCCAACGCCGTTTGCGCCGACGATCACGGCATGCGCTACGGCGATCGGCCGATCGATTTTTCCTTATACATTAGTCACCACGCGTTTGCTCTCAATGCTGCCGGGACGAAAACTGACACCTCAGTCGATCGCGTCGGCATAACCTACCGCGAGCGCTACGGCGCGCGCTTGCAGCTCGGACTTACGGGCGGATATGCGACGCTGACGCAAGACAACAACCCGGCGAGTTCCGGACGCGAACTGAACGGCTATCACGCCGGGTTTACGTTCGATCTGGATCTCTGGCAACGTGAGCGCGTCAACGTGTACGCAGGCGCACGCTGGCTCTATCAGAAAGTGGATCAGGACGACGGCTTACAGCGCGTGGCGATCGTCACGCGCGAACCGAGTTACCGCATCGGTGCGAGTCTCGCACTCGGTGACGGCGTGCGAGCGTATGCAGGCCTGCGCTACGGCCGCATCGATGGCGAGCAACGGTTGAGCGGGACACTCAAGAACACAAGCGCGTTCGAGACGACCGACGACGCCGGCGGCTTCGCCGGCTTGGAGTTACAGCTGGAAGGAAACGGCTACGTCGGCGTGGCCACGGAATCGGGAACCGATCGTAACGTTGCGATCTACTTCGGTCGACACTTCTAACCGGCTGCGGCGGACTTCCTCAGCCCATTGCCCTAAGGAACCTCTGATTAAGTGAACATTCACCGCAAAGGCGCAAAGGACGCGAAGAAAAACATGAGATTTTTATCGAGAAAACCCTTTGCACTCTCTGCGCCTTTGCGGTGAGAAATAGTTTTGGGGACTTATTCAGAGCTTCCCTAAGCTATTTGGGCGGCAAGCTCGGCTGCTTGCTTCTTCTGCTGCTCGTTACCCTCGGCGAGGACTTCGTCGAGGATGCTGCGTGCGCCCTCGGAGTCGCCCATGTCGATGTACGCCTTGGCGAGGTCGAGCTTAGTCGCGGTTTCGTCCCAATGTCCGCCTTCCGCGCCATTTCCGGCACCAGGACCGGCGTCGCTTGATTCGGCCGTCGCCGTCGCAGCCGGCGTATCGAGTTCCCATTTGATATCGTCTTCTCCGGCGCCCGCAGCAGCACCCGACGCACCCTTGGCCGACTCAAAGTCGACCAAATTATCCGCGCTGGATTCAAACTCAATATTCCCAAAGTCGCCACCGGCCGCGCTTTGGCCCGCGGACTTTCCACTCGGTGCTTCCACATCAAACTCCAGACTCGGCTCCGCTGCATCGCTCGGCGCCGCGCTGGGAGATGCGTCGAACTCAAAATCGACGGACGAACGATTTGAGACGACTCGCGTCGCCGCACCAACGCCGGCGCCGCTCGCGGCAGCTGAAACGGTGCTGGCCGCCGGTAGAGTAACTGCGGTGCGCATCCCATGCGCGACCGGACGTTCCGCTGTTTTGTTCGCGGCGAGGCGGCCGGGCGCGCCACCGCGGAACATCGGGTTCTCGGGATTGAGCTTCTTGCCCATCTCCTCGATCCTCTCCCAAATCTTCCCGCCACGTCCGCCGAGCGAGGCGTAGAGCTCCTCGGCCAGAGTCTCGAATGCGTTGACGTCGTTACGCTGGTGATAAATTTCGAGCAGCTTCTGCTTGAGCTCTTGACGATCCGGATTCTTGACGATCGCTTCTTTCAGGATTTCCTCGGCGGTTTCGTCGCGACCATATGCGAGATATACCTCCGCCTCGGCGATCGGGTCGACCTCGTCCGTATGCACCTGACCCATTCCGGACTTGCTGAAGTCGCTCAGGAAAGAAGTGTCGCCGCTCGCCACCTGCCCGGTGGTCTCGGAACTGCCCGTCGCCGCGCTCGCGTCGGAAGCAATCGCGTCGGAAGCGAGAATACTTTCTTCGAATTCGGCGATCGAGCGGCGTCGGCGCCGCATATAGACGAACAGGATGCCGACACCGGCCAGAGCGACGGCACCGCCCAGCAGCGGCATGGTCGAGTCGGCCAATACGTCATCCAGCAGTGACGACAACGACGTAAGGATTCCCTTTTCCGGTGGTGGTGATGGCACTGGTGCCGGCGCCACGGGCTTCTTCACCGGCGCCTTGATAGGCGTCGGTGCGGACGTCGCCACTTCGGGCTCCTTCTTTACCTCGGGTTCTTTCTTCGGTTCGGGAGCAACCGGAGCAGGTGCAGCAACGGGGCTTGATGATGCGCCAGCCTTCACCTCGGCTTTCGTTGCCGCGGGCTGCGGCTCCGCTGGCTTCGCCGTCTTTTGTGCGAGCGACTGATTTTCAAGTTCGATCAGGCGCTTCTCGTTCTTGATCTGTGTGCGAACCTGCCCCACTTTCTCGGCAAGCTCGCGGTTTTCCAACTGCTTCGACTGGAGCGATTCTTCGAGCGTCGTTACCCTCTCCGCCAACGCCGAGCGTTCTCGGGTCGAAGTTTCCTTGGCCGACTCTGTCTCCGCAGACTTCGCGGGGTTCGCCTGCTTTTCGCCCTGAATGGAACCACGAACGATCTTAAGCAACTCTTGTGGCTCTTTCGCGGAGGTGCTTTTGGGCGCGGGGGTTACCTTCTTCTCCGCCGGCGCTTCGGCTGGCGCGACGGGAGCGGGCTTAACATCGGTTACCTTGCTGTCGGCAACCTTGAGCGTTCCGCTACCACCGGCCAACTTCAACTTGTACTCCTGCCATACGTTGAATTGCGCGCGAAATTCGCGCACCGCTTCGCTCGGCGGGGTTGCATCAATCTCGTCCCGCTCCGGCATCCTGAGAACTTTTCCCGCGCGCAAGTTGTTGACGTTGTCACGAAAGAACGCGTCCTTGTTGTTACGAAAGATCGCGACCATTACTTGCTCGAGCGTCAGCTGCTTGTCAGCACGGAGCCGATCCGCAACTGCCCACAACGTATCGCCCGAGCGCACGGTGTACTCGCCTGCGTTCGCCCATGCCGTGTCACCGGGAACCGCCGGCGGCTGGGCTGACTGCGTATCCGCAGCGGGCTGTTCGGCGGATCGCTCGTTCGGAACCGCAACATTCTCTTTCGCTACGACCTCTTTTTCCGGCTCCGACCCCAGCAACGGCTGCGACGGCGGTTTCTGTTCGTCCGGCTGCGCCTCGGAAGAACGCGCCGCCAATGGTTCCGGGATAGGAGGCGCAGGAAGCGCCGCTGATTGCGCTTCCGTCTTCTCCGTTTCCTGCGGCGGCGGTACGGTTTCGACAAATTGGGATTGAGGCTCGGCCGGCGCCTCTTCTGGTTCTTCGGCCCGGGGGGCGTCAATCGCAGGCACTTTCCCGACCATGTATGACGGAGGATCTATCAGCGCCGTGTACTCTCGCACCAACCGACCGCCAGGCCACTCGAGTTGTAGCAACATGTGCAAGAACGGCTCTTCGATCGGCGCGTCCGTCTTCAGTTGCAAGTAGTGACGACCATCGGGCCGCTTGGCAACGATGAATTTGATTTGTGACAGTAGCGGCAAACGCTCGGCTCTGACCGCTTCGAAATCCGCGCGTGGCGCGACCGAGACGTTGAGCCCCTTGAGTTCGCTGTCGTTGACAGAGGTAATGTCGATCTCGGCGTTCAGCGGCTCATTGAGCGCAGACTTAATCTGAAGTCTTCCGAGCCCGAGGGAATAACCTGTCAGCGGACATAGAGCGAGCAGAGTACCTAAGACCAACCTTGGAACCGTTCGCCTAACTATATGGCGGTACATGGTTTCTTCATGGCAGCGTTGAGTAGCGTTCTCCGTCGTTCGCTAAAAGAGACCGTGGGTTACGTAGGTATAATAGTAAGCGCCTTTACAAATCTCAACTAAATGCGCCCAGTTAAGGCGTTTTCACGCCCGTCAATGGCTTCCCTGCCGCTGGAAATAGCTGGTGTCTCGCTCGTTTGGGCCTGGCAAGTGGTCGATTGCGACGCTGGCGCCAGCTGGCTGACCCTAAGCGAGTCGTTAAAGAACCGAGCAGAATCATTGCCCTACTTTCGTATAGTCGTTCTTCGAGCGGGCGGCAACGTGCCCCCGTATTGAGGTAAACGGGGGCTTACCGATCGAGCAGGATGCGGAGCATACGGCGCAGTGGCTCAGCCGCGCCCCACAGGAGCTGATCGCCGACGGTAAAAGCGGCCAAGTAGTGGCCACCCATCGGAAGCTTTCTCAGTCTTCCGACTGAAACCTGCAACGACCCTGTCACCGCGGCGGGGTTTAGTTGTGCAATCGACGCCTCTCGTTCGTTGGGGACTACCTTCACCCAATCGTGGGCGGTCGCCAAGATCGTGCGGATCTCATCGAGCGGAACGTCCTTCGTGAGCTTGATGGTCAACGCCTGACTATGACAGCGCATCGCACCGACGCGCACGCAGATTCCATCGATTGGCACGGGATCGCGCGAGCGGCCGAGGATCTTGTTCGCCTCCGCCATGCCTTTCCATTCCTCGCGACTCTGTCCGTTACCCAAGTCCTTATCGATCCACGGTATGAGACTTCCCGCCAACGGGACGCCGAAATGCTCGGTCGGAAATGCAGAGCCGCGCAACTCGCTCGCGACCGCTCGGTCGATATCGAGAATGGCTGACGCCGGATCGCGCAAATGGTCCGCCGCAACGCGGTAGGCCGCGCCCATCTGCAACAACAGTTCGCGCATGTGCTGCGCGCCGGCACCCGACGCCGCCTGATACGTCATGGCAGTCATCCACTCGACGAGCCCGTGTCGGAACAGGCCACCAAGCCCCATCAGCATCAACGATACCGTGCAGTTGCCGCCGATGTAATTTCGCACACCGCGCTTAAGTGCATCGTTGATCACGTCGAGATTGATGGGATCAAGGATGATCGCGGCATCGTCGTTCATGCGCAGCGTGGACGCGGCGTCGATCCAATAACCTTTCCACCCCGCGGCTCGCAACTTCGGAAACACCTCGCTCGTGTAGTCGCCACCTTGGCAGGAAATGACGACTTCCATTGCCTTCAGCGCGTCGATATTCGTAGCGTCCTTAAGCGGCGCGTCCTTGCCGATCGCAGGACCCCGGCCGCCCGCTTGTGACGTGCTGAAGAAAACTGGATCTACGAGGTCGAAATCGCGCTCGGCTCGCATGCGCTCCACCAAAACGGAGCCAACCATACCGCGCCAACCTACTAAACCTACCCTACGCATTGCTTCACCTCAGATCGTACAAAATGCGCGCTCCGGAGCGCGCCTCGGCTCGCCTCCCTCTCCCTCCGGGAGAGGGAATGAGGGTGAGGGATGCGACAGTCCGGCGCGCTCTCCCTCACCCCATCCCTCTCCCGCGAAGCGAAATCGGCTTCGTCCCTCATCCCCATCCCTTCTCCCGGAGGGAGAAGGGAGCGAGCCGATACGCTTGCGCGCGTGTTTGTTTGGTCGGGAGAGGGTGAGTAGGTTCGCTGATGCGAATTTAAAATATTTGGGGCTAAGACACCGAGCTTTCAAGGCGCGGCGGTTGACCGGAATGCGCGCTCAAGGCGGCGCTCAAAAGCCGTGCGGTGAGATCGACCATCGGGATAATACGCTCATACGACATGCGGGTCGGGCCGATGACGCCGAGCGTACCGACTGGGCGATGATCCACGCTGTACGACGCGGTCACGACGCTGCAGTCCTCGAGCGCCGCATAACCCGACTCGGCGCCGATGAAAATTTTGATGCCGCTGACGCGCATGCTCTGATCCAGCAGGTGCAGCAGATCGCGCTTCGCGGTAAAGGCATCGAACAGCTTGCGCAGCTTCTTGATGTCGCCCAGATCCGGAATGTCCATGAGATTCGATTCACCGCTAACCACGAGATCATCGGCATCGCTCTTCTCGGTGGCAAAAGCTTTGCGCGCCATTTCCATCGCCAAATCCATCGTGCGCTGCAGATCGGTACCGACCTGCTGCATTTCTTTCACGAGCGCGCGCCTGACTTCCGATAGCAGCTTGCCCGCATAGCTGTCGTTGAAACAATTCGCCGCCTGCTCGAGCTCCGAGGGCGTGTAATCCCGGTCGGCCGATACGAGGCGATTGTCGACATGTCCGTCCTCCGTGACAAAGATGACGAGAATGCGCCGTCCCGACAGGCCCAGAAAGTCGATGTGCCGAAACGTAATTTGCTCGTCGCGATGCGGCAGGAGCACGATACCGGTGAGCTTGGTGATCTCTGAGAGCAAATGCGAGGCATTTTCCACGAGCTGCTGCGGGTCTTGCTCCGACGTCAGCTCCTCCTTGAGCAGACGCACTTGCTGCTCATTCGGCGGCCGCACCTTCAGCAGCGTATCGACGAACAGCCGATACCCGCGTTGCGTCGGGATGCGCCCAGCGGACGTGTGCGGCGAGCTGATAAGACCCATCTCCTCGAGATCGACCATGACGTTTCGGATCGTCGCCGGGCTCAAATCGAGCCCAGCGTGACGCGCCAGCGTCCGCGACCCGACCGGCTCGCCCTCGGCAATGTAACGCTCGATTAACGTCTTGAGCAGAAGTTCGGCGCGCGGGTTTAACATGACTGATGGCACCCGTTAATTGTTTCGGATAGCTTCGGCACCCACCCGGCGCCAAGCTCGGTACGCTAACAGAGGGAATCTAGCACTCCCTCCCCACGGCTGCCAGACTGGAAACGGCGATCGGCCGAATCTCCCCGCCGAGAGACGGAATTACCCATCGCTGGCCGCATGAGCGCCACGCATGCTAGGTTATCGAGCTCTCTGCCAGGGCATTCAATGAAACGTTCCCCCATCAAAACCGTTGGGCTTTTCGGCAAGTACCAGGACACCGACGTCGGGAAGCATGTCGTAAGACTCGGGCACTTTCTGCACGAGCGCGGGCTCAAGACGATAGTCGATGAGAATACCGCTCGGGTGCTCCCGCAGACGCTCGGATCCGCGCTGCCGCTCGAGCGAATCGGCGACGCTATTGACCTTGCGATCGTGATCGGCGGCGACGGGACTCTGCTGCATACGGCGCGCACCCTCGCCGAAAAGGGAGTGCCTGTCATCGGCGTGAATCAAGGGCGGTTCGGTTTCCTAACGGACATCGCGCTCGCGGACATGGAGCCGGAAGTCGGTCGAATCTTGGACGGCGACTACGAGGCGGAATCGCGCTTGCTGCTGCACGCCGAAATTCACCGGGGCGAGCGCGTTGTGCACGCCGATCGTGCGTTTAACGACGTCATCATCACCAAGGGCGATCTCGCCCGACTGATGGAGTACGAAACGTATATCGGCGAGCAGTTCGTGAACAGCGCTCGCGGCGACGGCATCATCGTCGCCACACCCACCGGTTCCACGGCGTACGCCATGTCTGCCGGTGGCCCGATCCTGCAGCCGACGTTACCGGCGCTCGCGCTCGTGCCCATATGTCCGCATACCTTGAGCAACCGACCGATCGTCGTGTCGGCCGACTCCATTATAAAGATCGTGATTTTCGACCTGAGCGGAAGTCACGCCCACGTGACGCTCGACGGACAGCTCAACTACAGGCTGGAAGACGGCGATCATATTATCGTGAAACGTGATCGGCATTCGGTCGAGCTGCTGCACCCGTCCGGTCGCAACCACTATGACGTCTTGCGTGAAAAACTTCGTTGGGGTACCAAGTACTGATGTTGACGACGCTACACATCCGCGATTTCGCGATCCTGAAAACGCTCGAGCTCGATGCCGAGAGGGGACTCACCGTGCTAACGGGCGAGACCGGCGCCGGAAAATCGATATTGGTGGACGCGCTCGCGCTCGTCCTCGGCGGCCGCGCGGACGCAAGTTGCATCCGCCACGGCTGCGCGCGCGCGGAAATTTCGGCGAGCTTCTCGCTAAGCCCGCCGTCGGACGCCGCGTCTTGGCTTAAGGATCACGAGCTGGAATCGGACGGTGAGTGCGTGTTGCGCCGCGTCATCGAGAGCGAGCGCGGCTCGAAAGGCTTCATTAACGGGCGGCCGGTGCCGATTCAAATGCTACGGGATCTCGGCGAGCATCTCGTCGACATTCACGGCCAGCACGAACATCAATCGCTGCTCAAGCGCGACACGCAACGCCAGACGCTCGACGACTACGCCGGTTTGAGCGAGGCGGTAGCGGCGGTGAGTCGCCGGTACGACGCGATCAGATCGCTTGAAGGCCGGCTGCATTCGTTGAGTCGCGAATCCGCGGATCGCGACGCGCGCGTCGACTTGCTGCGACATCAAGTCAACGAGTTGCAATCGCTCAATCTCGCGCCGAACGAGATCGGCGCGCTCGAAGACGAGCACGCGCGTCTCGCGAACGGCGCCGAACTGCTCGACGGCGCGCAGGCCGCCGTGCAGGCGCTATACGACGACGATGAAACATCGATCGCTCACACGCTGGCGCAACTGACCCGCAAGCTCGAAACGCTGGCGCATCACGATCCCCAGCTCGGGGAGATTGCCGCGCTGCTGAACAACGCCGCCATCCAAATCGACGAGGCGGCAACCCGCCTGCATCATTATGTCGCGGGGCTCGAGCTGGATCCGGCGCGCTTGCAGTGGCTCGACGCCCGTCTCGGAAGTATCCACGACATCGCGCGCAAATATCGCGTGCGACCGGAGGAGCTCCTGCACATACTCGAACAGCGGCGCACCGAGCTTGGCGACACCGAGGATCTGGAAGGCAACCTCGCCCGCCTGAACGAGGAGTTGCTCCGCGCGCGCGCCGATTACTTCCACGCCGCCGACGCGATATCGGCGGCGCGTCGGCAGGCGGCGAAGAAAATCGCGCGCGCGGTGAGCGAGCGCATGCAGGAGCTCGGCATGGCAGGCGGGCGCTTCGAGGCGGAACTGGCGCCGTTGGCGGCGGATGAGATCGGACCGCACGGACGCGAGCGCGTCGAGTTTCAAGTCACCGCCAATGCCGACCAGCCGCTGCGCCCGCTCGCGAAGGTCGCCTCCGGCGGCGAGCTGTCGCGCATCAGCCTCGCGATTCAAGTCGTCACCGCGAGCCTCGGACGCATCCCGACCTTGATCTTCGATGAAGTCGACGTCGGCGTCGGCGGCCGCGTGGCCGAGATCGTCGGGCAACAATTGCGCGCGCTCGGGGCCAAGCGCCAAGTCCTTTGCATCACGCATTTGCCGCAAGTGGCGGCACTCGGCGAACATCACCTTCGCCTAACCAAGCACATGCGCGAGGGTTCCACCGACGTCGACGTGCAGCGGTTGAAGGACACCGCGCGCGTGCAGGAGATCGCACGCATGCTGGGCGGCGTCGAGATCAGCAAGAAAACCATCGCC
>JBGPCS010000023.1:0-13759 GCA_041481875.1 Sulfurifustaceae bacterium | reverse complement strand
GCAAGTCCTTTACCGTCAACTCGCATTTGCCGACGGACACCGACAGACGAACTTTGATGCTTCTGATCAGCTCGTTGTTCTCGGCGAACAGTACTCGCCCCTTTCCGGCGTCTGGTTCCAGCTCCGTCAGTTCGATTCCGCGCACCGTGTTCTCCGCATCGGCCGCTATCGCGTCTTCAAGCATGAAATTAACCCTCGTCGTCTTTGTTTACCGCCGTCAGTTGAACCGCCTTCCTGCCGCCCGAAGTCCCGAGATGTCCCGCGCAGAGACGGCCGCCATCGGCGATTCTGACCGACAGCGGCTGCGCGAGCGATTGATCGAGCGGGATCACATCTCCCACCGCCAGCGTCGCGAGCTCCGCGAGCGTGAGCTCCGTCGCGCCGGCGCGGACGTCGACCGGGATCGTCTGGGAGGCAAGCGCGCTTCGAGCAGAAACGAGTTTGCCGCGAGCGCGCGCTACCGGACGAGAGTGGCTTGCCAAATAGTTCTCGATGATCGGCGCGGGCAGCACGACGACGATATCGACGTCGTCCATACGCGCGCGGGCGACAAAGAAACCCTTGGCGCGTTCGAAAATCTCCGCGCTCGGTTCGTTCAAGTCCCACTCGACGCTCGACCGCTTCGCGCTCGGTAGAAAATCGTGCAGCAGCGCCGTGATCAACGCCTCTACCGCCACGCGTTCCAACTCGTTCGTGGCCGCCGGCGCCGATTCACCGTTTGCCGCCCGAGCGCAATCGCCGACTAAGAGGGAAATGAACGCGTCCGAGGTCTTCCCCGTCCAGCCCACCGCCACGCGTAAACCGCCGGGGAGCGCGCCCGCGCGCCAGCGACATGCCTGCACAAGTGTCATATCGGCCGCTTCGCAGCCCACCGCCGCCTCGCGGCGCGCGGCGCGCGTACACCAGTCTTCGTGCCAGCGCGCGCAGGCCGCGTCGATATGCTCCGTCAGTAGCCGCCGGTCGGTTTGGTCCAGAAGGAAAAAATTTCGCACGGTCATGACGCCTGCCTAACGACGCGCGCGCAAATCGAGCAGTTGCTGCATCATTTCGTTGGTGACGCTGATCACTTGCGAGCTCGCCTGAAAGCCGCGCTGAATCACCACGATGTTCGTGAACTGCTCCGTCAGCTGCACGTTCGAAAGCTCTATTTGCTTCGCGGCGATTTTACCGAGCCCCTTCTCCGACGCGGTCGCGACGAGCTTCGCCTGGCCGTCCTTGGCGGTATAGAGATTGTCACCCTTTAGAGTGAGGTCCTGAGGATTTTCAAACGATGCCAACGCCAGCTGATCGCCGGTCGTGGTCTGGCCGTTAGAGTACTTCAGCGTCAGCTTGCCCTCTTCGTCGAAACTTGCGTCGACCAATGAACCGGGCGCGATCCCATTTTGGGTATCCACCTTTAGCGTCGATGTCGTTCCACCCGAAAGACCGGTACTGCCCGCGGTACTGCCGGGATCGCCGAAGTTGAGCCTTATCGTCGTGGCAGGCGTATTCGCCGGCGCGTAACTGAAAACCAACGCGTTGAATCCGACCTCGGGAGCGCCGCTGCCTTGATAGCGAATCTCTCCGGTCGCCACCGTCCCGGTGGCGTCGCGTACTTCGATCAGCCAGCTACGGGCAGTGACGCTCTTGTTGTTGGTGAACTTGATCGTGAGGTCGCGACTGGTGCCGGCGCCGTCGATTACCTTCGTCGTCAACTCCAACGCCTGCTGCGGCGGGTTGGCATTCGGATCGTTCGCGTCGACCGAGAGATTTCCGCTGAACTTCACCTCGGTGGTCGGCTTCGCCGGGTTCACGCGCAACCCGGTGAGGCTAATATCGACGAGCTTCCCGTCGATCGATCCCGCAACGTGGGCCTGGCTGGTTTGCTCGATCAACACACCGTCGGTGTTGAATTGGAACTGCCCGGTGCGCGTGTAAAACGTCTGTCCATCCTTGCGTAAAACGAAAAAGCCATTTCCGTTGATCGCAACGTCGAGCGAGTTACCCGTGTTTTGCAGATTGCCCTGATTGAATATCGTGCGCGACGAGCCGGTGCTCACCCCCTGCCCCACCTGATCCGATTGCCCGCTGCTTTGCTCGAGTCCGACGCGGTAAAACAAATCGCGGAATTGCAGCTCGCTCTCCTTGAAGCCCGGCGTGTTCAGGTTGGCGAGGTTATTGCTGATCACGTCGAGGCCCTTGGAGAAGCCGAGCATCCCCGAAAAGGCGTTCAGTATGGAGGTAAACATGGCGTCTCTTCCGTTAGCGGACTAGGAAAATCTGCGACAGGCTCACGTCCTGCAGCACCGTATTTTCGTCGACCTTGATTTGCAACAGCGGCGAACCGTTCTGGAACGTAACGGTCGTCACCGTCCCGACCGGCGTATCGGAGCCGGTGGTGCGGACCTGCACTTGCTTGCCGATCAGGCCGACCGCTTGCGTCGCCGACTGGAACGTCAGCAACGCGTCGGCTTTGTCGTTCGATTGACGATTCAGCTCGAGGCCGGAGAATTGGGCGAGTTGCGCGATGAATTCCTTGTTATCTTGCGCCTTTAGCGGGTCTTGGAATTTCAACTCCGTCAATAGAATTTTCAAAAAGTCATCTTGTCCCAGTCCCGCGTTTTGAAGATTCACTAACGGCGAGGTCTGTGCGACTGCGCCGATGCTCTCTACCGCCATGATGGTTTCTCCCGTTGCTGTTCGAATTACGATTAATTCCCTCTCCCTTCGGGAGAGGGTCCGGGTGAGGGGCGGCGGTGCAAGAAATCGCGCCGCTTCCCTCACCCCAACCCCTCTCCCGGAGGGAGAGGGGGAATAAATCAGAGATTCCCTAACGCGGCTCTTTCCTGCGCCGCCGCAGTAGCCACAGCTCGTCGACCCGTTTTTGCTCGGCGGCGCCCTGCTGCACGTTATGATCCGCCTCGCGCTGCTCGCGGTGCTTCTCGAGCGACTTGATGCCCTTGGTGACGCCCTCCAAGCTCGTTCGAATGCGCTCATGCATTTCCCGCGCTTGCCCGAGTGCGTGCTGGCGCTGTCCCAGCACCTCGCGCTGGAGCGACAAATAACCGGCCAACAAATGTTGGCGATTCGGATCGATCTCGACACCGTCGCGGCGCGCGTGCCGCAGCGATTGCTCGGTTTCCTCGACAATTCCGCGCGCTTGATCGACTTCGGAGTTCCGATCATCCACGACCTTGCTCGCGGTCGTTTCCTCCATCTTCACGGTCTTCCAATCCGACCGCCGCCGGCGCAGCAGCGCCTCGAGGGCGTAGCGAAAGCGTTCGCTCGACATTACTCGGTTCCTCCGGCGGATGATCCCAGGATCCCCTGCAACTCGTGAACCGCTCGCGCGCGCGGCACGAGGGTAGCGGGTTCTTGCTTCAAAAACGTTTCGAGCGCCGGCATCAGACGCACCGCGTGATCGATGCTCGCGTTCATCCCCGCGCGGTAGGCCCCGACGTCGATCAAATCCTTGGCATCTTGATATGTGCTCAGCGTCTTGACGGCAAGCCGCGCGGTCTTGACTTCCTCCGCCGTCGCGAGGTGCGGCAACAGGCGGCTGATACTGTGCAGCACGTCGATCGCGGGATAGTGACTCCGGTTCGCCAGGCGGCGCGACAGCACCACGTGTCCGTCGAGAATCGCCCGCACCGAATCGCCGATCGGATCGTTCACATCGTCGCCTTCGAGCAAGATCGTGTAGAACGCCGTGATCGAACCGCCCGCATCGTAGGCGCCGCCGCGTTCGAGCAGCTTCGGCAGCGCGGCGAACACGGACGGCGTGTAACCGCGCGCGGTCGGCGGCTCGCCGATGGACAAGCCGATCTCGCGCTGCGCCATGGCGAAACGCGTGATCGAATCCATCGTGAAGACGACGTCCTTGCCTTGATCGCGAAAATATTCCGCGATAGCCGTCGCCGCAAGCGCCGCGCGCAGTCGCACCAGCGGCGGTTGATCGGACGTGGCGACGATCACGACCGAGCGCGCCAGGCCTTTCGGCCCCAGGATTTCCTCGATGAATTCGCGCACTTCGCGCCCGCGCTCGCCGACCAATGCGATCACGTTGACGTCGGCGTTCATATTGCGCGCGATCATGCCGAGCAGCGTGCTCTTGCCGATGCCGCTGCCGGAAAAAATTCCCACGCGCTGCCCGCGCCCGACGGTCAGTAGCGTATCGAGCGCGCGCACGCCGGTTTCCAAGATTTTTCGAATGCGCGCGCGCTTCAACGGATTGATCGGTTGCGGATGGATCGGATATTTCACGCTTAGCACCGGCGCCGGCGCGCCGTCGAGTGGGCGGCCGAAGGCGTCGATGATGCGGCCGAGCAGGCGCTCGCCGACCGGCACCAGCGCCGAGCGGCCGGTCGCGATGACTTCCGCGCCGAGACTGATCCCGCGCGGCTCTTCGTAAGGCGTCAGCAGCACGTGTCCCTCGCGCAGCCCGACGACTTCCGCGGTCACCGAGCGATGCTCCCCGCGCACGCTAATTTCGCACAGCTCTCCGACAAACGCGTCGGGCCCGGTCGACTCGAGCACCGATCCGTACGAGCGCGATATCCTGCCGGTACGCTGGATCAGATCAGCCGCGCGCACGGCCGCGAGATACTGTTTCATGCGGCCGCCTCGGTTTGGTCGACGGCGGGCGCGGCGCGAAGCGCGTTGCGCAGGCGCTCGAGCTGCACTTCGAGGCGGCCGTCCAGATTCCCCGCGGGCGTCTCCAGCAAACAGCCGCCGAGCTGAACCCGGTCGTCGGCAATGAGCTCGACGCTGCCGATACTCAGACCCTCGACCAAGCGGTCGCGATGCTCCTCGAGCATCGGCCAGTCGACGGGAGAGACGTGCACGACGAGCTTCGAGCGCTCCTTCGCCTGGCGCACGACTTCCCGAACCATCGAGATCACGACGTCTCTGTCGATGAGCGCTTGACCGACAATCTTGGTCACCGCTTCACAGACGACTTCGACACCGATCTCCGAAACCCCCTCGATCGCTTTATCGAGTGTCGCGCGCGCGGAACCGACGACGTTGGCCAAGGCCTCGAGCTGCGAGGCGTACTCCGCGGCGGCTTGCTCGCGCCCTTCGGTCTGACCTTTCTCAAAGCCGCTTTGGCGCGCCTGCCGTTCCTGGACCATCAGCTCCGCTTCGAAGCGTTCACGGTATTCGTCGTACGTAATGGATGGCTCGGCGACGAAGGACTGTGCCGGGGCTTGCACCGGGGGTTGGGCCGGCGACGCCGGCGAGTAGCTCGCCATGACGTCGCGTCCATACGCCGCGACATCGAGCGGCCGCATCGCGAGCGGCGGCGGCTCGCTCGGCAGCGTCGACGCTTCGCCGTTCGACTTTTGCGGCCGGCTGAGAATCACCGGCTCTCCGGCGACGAGCGTGGCTTTCATCAGGGGTGTCATCGTTGGAGCATCATCGCCGCGGTGTCATGTTTGAATCGGTTCGGCTCGCGTTGCCGCGCATCAGCAACGATTCGAAACTGGCGGCGTCGATTTGCGGTTGGTCGTATCGCCCGATGCGCCCGGCCACAACACGCACCAGCGCTAAGCGCACGCTCGGCTTCACCGTGTCGCGCAGCCGCTCGGCGAGCGCGCGGACCCGATCTCCACGCGGCGGCAACAATTGGTCGACACACTCGCGCAGCGCCGTGCCCTGCCCACACTGAACGAGCACCAGCGCAATCACCCAGTCGGGCTGCGCCGCCATCGCCGCATGGAGCGTCTCGACCGAGGCCGCCTGAATCACGGCGGCGTAATCCGTTTCATTCGTCGCCACCGCCGGCACTCGGGGCGGCGGCGCCGGGGCCACGGTGTCGCCCGCGCCTTGCATGTCGCGCAACAACTCCACGACGCGCGAACGGTCTTCCTCCTCGAGCTGGTCGAGAAACCATTCGCGCTCTTGCGGGTTCAGATCCCGCAATGCCAGCGCCGTCCGTTTGTATCCGTCGATCGTTTCCATCCTAGGCCGACCCCCTCGAACGTTCCGCGGCAAGCCAAGCCTTGATTTCCGACAAGCGCTCGCGCCGCTGTTCGTCGCTCAGGTTCATTCCGGCCGCCAATAACAAACGATGATCCCGGCGCGTCCGCCATGCCATCGCCGACAACGCAACCAACATTACCAGCGCGACCAAAACCGCGGTGGCCCAAACAGCGGTCGGGTTCGACCAGAGCTGGCTGACGCCGCCCGACGGGCGATCGCTCGGTGCCGTCGTCGCCGAAGTGTCGCCCGCGCTCGGCCCGACCGCTAGGTCCACGGGCGCCAGCATCTGATCGATCGGCTGAACCGAAATCGCATCGCCGCGCGCGGAGCTATATCCGACGATCATGCTGACGACGTCCGCGACGCGCTGCATCTGGTCGGCGTTCATCTTCGGCACGACAATGCCGACGCTGATGCGCCGTATCCCACCGGGAGCGGACACGACTTGCTCGACGGTTTTCCCGAGTTCGTATTCAACGTCGGTGGTGGAGGTCAGATCGGGCGAAGCGCCGGTCGGGTAGGTTTCGCCATCCACCACTTTCGTGATCGGCGCTTTTGAGTTGCGATAAACGGATTGGCGCTTGCGCACCACGGCGCCGGCGTCTTCCCCGCCGCCCGCGCGCAGCGGTACGACGGTCTGCTGCGTGCGCTTCACTTCGTCCAAATTGAGCGTGACGTCGACGCTGACGATCGCTTGGCCCGGCCCGAAGGTCCGATCCAACACGGAAGTGATCTTCCGGATGAAGTAATCCTCGGCGTTCTTCTTCAGCCGGAGTTTGCCGCTCGCCGCCAGGAAATCCTCGTCTTCCTCCATCATCGCCGACAACGCGACGCCGGCCTGGTCGAGCACGGTCACGGCGCCCGGCTCAAGCCCCGGCACGGCGGCCGCAATCAAGCGCTGAATGCCGGCGATTTGCTCGCCCGCCAACGCCGAACCGGGTTTCATCACCAGGCTCACCGATGCTTTCGGTTTTGCCTTCTGTCGTTTAAAGAGCGCTGTCTCGGCAATAACCAGATGCACTCGCGCCTGCTTCACCTGGTTGATCGACATGATGGTGCGCGCGAGCTCGCCTTGCAGCGCCCGCTGATAGTTTATCTTCTGCGTGTACTCGGTCATGCCGACGTCTTTGTTGTCGAAGATCTCGAAACCGACGCCGCCGCTCAGCGGCACACCCTTCCCCATCAAGCGCAGGCGCGTCTCGTGCACCGTCCTCTCTTCCACTAGAACCTTGCTGCCGCCGTCCGCCACTTGGTACGGCACCTTGATGCGCTTCAGCTCTTCAACGATGGCCGCGGCGTCGCGCGCGTCGAGATCGGAGAAGAGCACTTGATAGTTCGTATGGAACACCCAAAACCCGAGCGCCACCGCAAGCACGACCACGCCGAGCGCCAACACGATGATCAACGGCCGCCGCTCGCGGCCCCAACCGGCCCAGATCGTCTTAAGGTTGTTCAAAAATTCGTTCACGCTGTGACCCCCTTAATTTGGATACCTGGATGCGCCCGAGACTGTCGCGCACATACGTGACGACGCGGTTGTTGGGGCAGGTTGTCGTTAATATGTTCATCTACGTTTCTTTTCGAAAAATGACTCCGATACTTTGTTCTGAGCCAAATGTTTCATTGTTCAAGACTTGATCCCGTTTTTGCCTGACCCCGTTTTTTGCCCCATTTTTGCGCTCAATCTTTATAAAGGCGTGGCGCACTTACTGCAGCGCTCCGGTATCCAAGAGATCCAGAAAGGCATGGTGATACCAAAAATGGTGACCGGTTTGTAGAGCGCCGGCTTCCCGCAGACCGGACATCTCAACCGCATCACGTAGACACCGACGATGATCGCGATCGTGAGCAACCCGATCAGATAATACGGAGAAAGGTTAACGGCTGCGATTAATAGAGCAAAGCCAACAACGAGCCATAGGAGAATTACAGCTCTGTATTTTTTTCGTAAGTTCATCGCTTGCACCCGCAGGATTTAGAATTTGGCATCGCATCTCTTACGGTTGCAGTTCCTGTCAGCGACTTCGTGACCGAAAGGCCCGCCGGTAGCCCGGGTCCTATGCCGACGGTGCCGCCCATCAGCTCATTACTCTTGGTGTCGAAAAATCCCGTAATGCTGATTGGGCCGATGGCGATATTTACGTTGTTCGTCTCTCCGCTGACATTGCTCATCGGACCTTTAACGTATCCGATAAACGCATCTGCCGAGATGTTGACTCCGGCTCCTCCGCCAACCGAGGCGAAGAGTCCCGCATCTGCGCAATCGTCTCCGAGGCCAGGATTGATCACAACACCGCCGCTCGCCTCGGCGCCAGGACCAACAACCGCGCTGCCACCTCCGCCAACCAATATGCTGAATAAACCGCGCGGATCCGTATATTTCAGCGGATTTGCGCGCGCGTAGAGATAAGTATTTGGACCCCCACGCAACCCAATCAGATCACTGGTGATGTAGCGTCCCGTCTTTGGATCGTAGTATCTGTTCCAGTTGTAATAGAGCCCGGATTCTTGATCGAAATACTGCCCCGCCATCCGCAAATTGATCGTCGTTGCGATTCCATCTCCATCCGCATCGCCGAATTGCAGCCTTTCGTCTTTCCCGGAGGGAACACGCCCTCCCAGCGTGAGCAGCTTGAAGTAAGCAGCACGAACTCCGACGTTTGTGAAACCAGATCCATATCGTTGTTTGCTCCCCTTACTCGACTGCATCATGCACTCCCTAGGTTGACGGACCCTATAACTGCATACGCAGGATGTCCTGGTACGCTTCGAGTAGTTTGTTTCGCACTTGCACCGCCAGCTCGAACGAAAGCTTCGCGGTCTCTAGACGCATCATCACCTCGTGAATATTTCCACCGTCTCCGAGCGCGAGCTTGCGCACTTCCATATCGCCGGCGGTCAGCTGCTGATTGAGCGTGTCGATCTGCTGCGTCAGCCAGTCGCCGAAATAATTGCCGGTGACACCGCCGGCGGTCTTCGCGCCGGCCGGCGCGAGATCGGCGGCGGCGACGCTTTGTACGTAGTCGATCATCAGCGTTCTCCTCCGATGTCGAGCGCTTTCATCGCCATCGATTTCGCCGCGTTCAGCGCGCGCACGTTGGCGTCGTAGGCGCGCGTGATCTCGATCAGGTGGATCATCTCCGACACGGGATTCACCGCCGGATACGCGACGTAGCCGCGCTCATCCGCGTCCGGGTGGCCGGGATCGTAGACTTGGCGCGGCGGCGTGTTGACCGGTCTGACCTCCACGCGCGGCGCGAGCGCCGACGGATCGGCGAGCCGATCCAGCATCACCGGAAACGGTGAACCCGGGGTCGCGATCAATTGCAGCGGGCGGAACATCGTGCCGTCCGGTCCGCGCGTCGTGTTCGCGTTCGCCAAGTTGGTCGCGCTCACGTCGAGGCGCATGCGCTCGACGTTCATGCCGGCGGCGCTGATTTCAAATGCCGAGAATAAGTCCATCGCTATTTCCCTCCGTTGATGGCGACGCGAACCATCGACGACAGCTTGTTACGCGCCGCTAGCAGCGCTTCGTAGTGCACGGTGTTCTGCACCATCTTCGCCATCTCGACGTCGAGCTGGACTTTCCAACCGGTGGCGTCGTTCGTCTCCACGACCGTCGTCGCCGACCGCAGCGTTTCCAGCAGTCGCATTGATGCGGCGTCGTTGCGCGGATCGAGCAGTTGGTTCTTGAAGAACGCGACGCGCTCGTCGAAGTCCACGCGCAGCGGTCGATAGCCTTCGTTGTTGACGTTGGCGATGTTTTGCGCGAGCGCGATGTGCTTCGCCGTCGCGGCGTTGAGCGCGAGCGATATCAGCATCGACGTGGTATCGCCGGTTACCCCGGTTAAGGTCATGGGTTTTCCCCCCGATTAGATTGAGTGATAGCTTGACTGATGAGCAAACTGCCGAAGCCGAGGTCCATCTGCGTCGCCAGTTGATGTGCCAAATGCTGCACGAACATCTCGCTGATCAACGGCAGATGCGCGTTTTGCTCCGGCGACAACGCGCGCAGCAATCCGCTCTGTTGCAACAGCAACTCCAATACCAGCGCGTCGAACTCGGTCGCGATCTCGCGCGCGCGCGCCGGGGTCACCGCGGCGGCGGAGAGATTGGGAGACAACAAACCGATGTCGGCGATGTTGAGCACGGTGCTATTGAATGACCAGCTCGGCATGCAGCGCACCGGCGCGCTTGATGCTTTGCAAAATGTTGATGACGTCACGCGTGCTAACTTTGATCTTGTTGAGCGCCGTCACCAGCTCGCCGACGCGCGTGCCCGAGGGCAGCGAGACGGTGTTCAGCACGTCCTCCTGTGCGTCGATGCGAGTTTGCGGCACGACCTCGGTACGGATGTTGTTGCTCGGATTGACGAGCACGCCGCCCGGCTGCGACACCGCATAGTCGGTGACGATCGAAACGCGCAGATTGCTGTGCGTCACCGTCACGCTCGAAATACGCACGTCGCCGCCGGAAACGACCGTGCCGGTACGTTCGTTCACCACGACGCGCGCGCGTTGATCCGGCTCGACGATGACGCTTTCCAATCGCGCGAGAAAATCCACCAGTCGATCCGCGCCGCGTGCCGGCGTTTGCACCGATACGCGTCCGGCGTCTTCGGCGATGGCGATCTCCGCGCCGAACGTGGCATTGACGGCGGCCGCAATACGGCTTGCGGTCGTGTGATCGGGCTCGAACAGCAGTAACGACACGGCACCATCTTCGCGCACGACTTTCGTCGTCAGCGTCACCTCGATGATCGCTCCCTCCGGAATCACGCCCGAAGTCGGGTGATTGCGTTGCACGACGTTGCCGTTCAAGTCGTACTTGAAGCCGCCGACCGAGAGCGGACCTTGCGCCAACGCGTAAACCCGCCGGTCCGGACCGTAGAGCGGCGTCATGAGGAGCGTACCGCCGAGCAGACTACGCGAATCGCCGACGGAGGAAACGTTAATGTCGACTTTATCGCCCGAGCGCGCGTAAGCCGGAAGCGTGGCGGTCACGATGACGCCGGCGACGTTGCGGCTGCTCAACTGAGTAGGGTTCAGGTAGATGCCGAAATTGTTCAGCGCGTTGGCGATCGACTGCAGCGTCGCCTGGCTGCGCGTGGAGTCGCCGGTGCCGGCGAGCCCACTCACGATGCCGTAACCCACGATCATGTTGTCGCGCACGCCGTCCACGCGCCCGAGATCCTTGATGCGCACGCCGGCGGCGTCCGCCGGGACGATCGCGCACGCGATCAACAATGTCAGCGCAGAAGCGGCGAGCGCGGCGATCGGCTTCATAGCAACCTCAGCCAGCTGAGAAAGCGCGTCAATACGCCGGGGCGCTGCTTCTCGGCGAGCAGCCCGTCGCCGGTGTAGCTGATCTTCGCGTCGCTCAGGCGATTCGACAGCACCGTGTTGTTCGCACCGATGTCCTGCGGTCGTACCCGACCCTCGACGTACAGCGTTTGAATCTCGTTGTTCACCGAAATGTCCTGCTGACCCTTAATGCGCATGTCGCCGTTCCCGTCGATCGCTTGGACCACGGCGGTCAGTTGTGCAATCAACTTCCCGGAACGCTCGATCTTGCCGCCGCCGTTAAAGTCTTCGTTCAAATTGACCGATCCGGTCTTGTTGCTGTTGGTGCCGGTCAGCGTGCCGCTGATCGTGCCATCCTTATCCACCGTCGTGCGCGCGTTCGTCGTCACACTCGCGAACTCGGTGACGACGACGGTGATGTTGTCGCCGACGCGAAGCGCACGCGCGTCGCCGACGAAGGGTCGGAACGTCTTTTCGTTGTACAGCGTTTCCGCCGCGACCGTGCCGCACGCGACGACGAGAACAATTGCCGGAAGCCAGATTCGTTTCGTCATGTTTACGCTACCTTTCCGTCACAACAACCGCTTTTTCCCCGACGACGCGCGCCGTGAAGATCGACGCCGTCGTCGGATTGCGCATCCGCACGCGGTCGCCGATGTAACCGTCTTGCTCCGCCACCGCCTGGGTTTCGATGAAGATCGGTCCGGCGAGCACGCGCACGTCCACCATCTCCTCGGCCAATACCGACGGGTTGCGCTCCAGGTCTTTGATCCGCACGACCGCACCCGCGGGTATGAACGTCCGCGCGCGCTTGTCGATGAGATCGCCGTCCGTCGCGAGCGCCGCGTTTCCGAACTCCGCAACGTCGCGTTCCTCGACGGCGAAACTACCGAGCCCGGTCTTTTCCCGCGGTTTGATCGCGCGCTTGGCGACGAGAGCCGGCGCGTACGCCTTTACCGCCAACCACACCGGCACGCTGCGCTCGAGCTTGCCGTTCACGTTCACGTCCAGCCACACACAGACGCGCTTTGACATGGCACTACCGGCGCGGATCGGGCGGGGCCGCACCGTGACGTCCCCGGACGGAACGCGCAGATCCGCGATCTCGCCCACGGGCTCGACCTCGATGCGCGCCAACGCGGGCCGCTCCTCGCGCAATTGGCGCAGCAAGTATTCGCGCGCGATGCCGATCAAGGCGCTCGCCGCGTAGCTTTCCTGGCGCGGCTGAACGCTGACGCGCGTACGCGCGGCATCGGCGCCGACCACGGCATCGCGCTCCGCCGCGATCACCGCGGTGCTAAGGAGCAGCAGCGCGCAGGCGGTGCGCTCGATCATCTAAACAGTCCGTTGCTGATGCTCAGCATTTCATCCGAGGCCTGGACGACCTTGGAATTAATTTCATAAGCTCGCTGCGCGACGATGAGGCTGATCATCTCGTCGATCAGTTGCACGTTGGACGCCTCGAGAAATCCCTGCGCGAGCGTGCCGGTGCCGTTTTGCCCCGGTTGACCGCGCAATGGATCGCCGGAGTTGTTGCTGGCGGCGTAGAGGTTGTCGCCGACCGGATTCAGACCCGATGGATTGACGAAGTTGACCAGCTCGATGTGGCCGACTTCGACCGGCTGCTTTTCGCTCGGCACCACGGCCGTGATGCGGCCGTCGGCGTCGACTTTGACGCTCGTCGCGTCGGGCGGAACTTGCAGCGAGCCGGCGAGCAAGTTGCCGTTTTGCGTAGTCAGCATGCCGTCGTTGTTGAGCTGGAACGCGCCGCTGCGCGTGTAGGCCAGATTACCGTCGGGCATTTGCACTTCGAAGAACCCTTGGCCGCGCACCGCGAGGTCGAGGGGCTGATCGGTTTTCTTGACGTCGCCAAGCGTGAAGACTTTGCCGGACGCGGCGACCGTCGTGCCCATGCCGGTTTGTGGCGTGCGCGTCGAGTTGACGGATGTCGTGCTCGCCGGCCCACTGGTGCGATACAACAGGTCCTCGAAATCGATCCGGTTGCGCTTGAAGCCGGTTGTGTTGACGTTCGCGAGATTGTTCGCGATGACGTCGATGTTCATCTGCTGCGCGTGCATCCCGGTTGCGCCGATATAAAGTGAGTCGATCATTTTTCCTCCGTTAAATTGGTGTTCGTCGCGTAGACTGAGGTTTCGCTAAAGCCATCGAAGAGCTGGTTGGTGCGTTGCCGTTGGCATCGCTTAGTTGCCGGGTGATGAAGCCGCCGGCGTTGTTGATGGCGCTCAGCGTCGCGGTCATCGACTGAACATGTCCGAGACTGTCTCGCGCATGTGTCACGAGATAATTGTCGGGATAGGTTGTCGTTAGTACGTTCATCTATGTTTCTTTTCGAAATATGGGTTTCACCCATCCTAACTCGTGCTGTTACGGTTTAGTCTTGCCGCCTTAAACAACTCGGTTCTATCCAGATCGTGTGTAGCATCCCCCACGCCACATCAACAAATTCAATTTCCGCATGTCCATGTTCATCGAAG
>JBGPCS010000022.1:0-14424 GCA_041481875.1 Sulfurifustaceae bacterium | reverse complement strand
TAACAATCTGTTGCGCCCCTATTGTCGAGCTTACCGGCGAGCGCAAGCATCCGTTGTGCGCGTGCCCACTGCTCTCATTGACGTATTGGACGTGCGCCCGACATTCAGCCGAACCATGATTGGCGCCATATGCGACACATTCGCGCCCGGACCTCGATTGCGTGGTTGATGTGACTGAACAGGTAGGCCAGAATCTTCACGGGGCCGAGGTGAAAAGAAGAAGGAGAATCGGGGTGCTGGATACCAAGAAGCGAATTCCGGAGGGTTTTCCTGCCGCTGACGAAGTCGCGAAGCGAGGTCGCGCGCGCGACAATTCAGCCGCGGGAGCGGCCGTCCACTCGAGCCACGGGGAATGAAGCGTGCCGCCCGAACCGAACAGGCGCGCCTGGTATTTCGAAAGCTACGCGGCAGATAGCAAAAGCTTGTGGCGCTTTCCGCTACTCGGCTTCCCGCTGCGCGTCGGACGTCGTGCGGGCGTCGGCTTGAGTTTGCCCTCACCGCACGTCTCACAGGACCACGCGGAAATTTCGCTCGCCGGGGGTACACTGCGAGTACGCGATTTGGGGAGCACCAACGGCACGTTCGTCAACGGCGTGCGCATTACCGACGGCAAGGCGGCGCGCCTCAAGGAAGGCGACGTCCTGCACTTCGCGAACGCGGAGTTTCTTCTCGGCCGCCTGGCGCCGGGCGAGCGCAATGGCCTGATGACTCGCACCGCCCTCAATCTCCAAATGCCGCGACAGTTTGTCGACCGTGCCCGGCACTTGAATGATTTGCTACGCAAGCGCGCGGTCGTTTCCTTCGTTCAGCCGATCGTGCATCTGCAGTCGGGCAAGATCATGGGTTACGAGTTGCTCGGGCGTGGCACGTCGAACCGTCTTCCCCGAGACCCGAAGGGGTTGTTCGATCTCGCGGAAACGCTGGGCGTCGCCGGCGAATTGTCTCACCTGTTCCGCACCGTCGGGACGTCGCGGCTGCGCAGGATGCCCGGCCGGCCAGTGCTCTTTTTCAACACGCACCCCGAGGAGCTGGAGAAATCCGGATTGGCCGAATCGCTGCAGGCGCTGCGGCGCGAATTGCCGAAGGAACGGCTGGCGCTCGAAATCCACGAACAGGCTGTAACCAGTCCGTCGATGGTGCGCGAGCTGCGCCGCACGCTCGCCGAGCTCGACATCCAGCTCGCCTACGACGACTTCGGCGCCGGGCGCGGCCGCATCAACGAGCTCATCGAAGTTCCGCCAGACTATCTCAAGTTCGACGAAACATTAATCCATGCGATCGACCGCGCACCGAGGGCGAAGCACGATCTTCTGCAAGCACTCGTGCGCGTGTGTCGGGACGGAGAAATTCAGACGCTCGCTGAAGGTGTCGAGACCGAAGCCGAAGCGCACACTCTGCGCGAGCTTGGGTTCGATCTCGCGCAAGGCTATCTGTTCGGAAAGCCCGCGCCGGCCGCGGTCAAGACGAAATCTCGACGTCGAACCGTCGCGCGCAAATCGGCACGAGCGCGCAAGTAGCGCTGACCTCTACATGCCTCGGTCGAGTGCGGTTCAGGCGCTGCTCGTAGTTTATCCAGCTCCTGCTCGCCTTGTTCACGGCTCAGTTGTCCGACTCGACGGTCGATCACCAGGTAGTACGAAAAGCATATCGCGGCGTCGCTGCAACGCGCCGCGCGTGGGGCGCAATAGCAGCAATCTATAGCGCCCCACGTGCCGACCCGCCGCGCTACAGCACGATCACAAGCACGATGATCAGAATGATGATTAGGATGAGCTGATTGTTGGAGAGCGCACCGCCGGCGGGGAGGTTGTCGAGCTTACCGGCGAGCGCGAGCACTTCGGCATCGGTCATCGCGTCCACGCGCGCCTCGAGTTGATCCGGCATCACGCCGAGCGCCTTCAGTTGCATCACGAGCTCGGGACGCTGCGTGAGCGCCTTAACGCGCTCGCGCGTCTTCGCGATCTGCGCCGAGTTGAGCGCATCCTCGGTAGTGACGATATCGGCGCTCGCGGTACTGAGCGAGCCGAGCGCCAGTACGCCACAAAGAAAACCACGAACCGTCCATGCGATCACTTGCCTTACCTGAGCCATATTCCATTCCTCCTTATCCGATTGCCTTTACCAATATTAGGCGTGCTCCGGCGGTTTCGCTAAGGATAAATCCGCGGTCGTCGGGGGGAACCGCCCGTTCGCGGAAAAATTACGCTTCCGCTTGACCCCCGTCCGCGAAAGGCCGTCCGAACAGTATTTCCATCTCCCGGCGCACCTTCACCGCTTCGGATGATTCGTCCACGATCACGTCGCACCACCGCACCAACTCGCCGGCTCCGATTGAGTTCGCGAGTTGGACGCGGTGCGCTAAACCGATCGGCAGGCCACCCAGACGCAAGGATTCGCTCGCCGGCATCAGCCTTCCCCACACCGTGTAGCCACCCTCGCCGTCGAGCAGTTCGCCGGCATTCAAGTTGCGCTTCGCTATCGCGACGACGTCGCCGCGAAACTCGGTGGGCGAACCCGTCGGCTCCTTGCGCAGGCCGACCGAAGCGACGGAGATGCCGAGCTCCAAACCGATCAAGTGATACGGCTTATACATCGCCGCGTAGCGGCCCGAAGGGTCGGTGATCAACCCATATTCCGCGAAGCAGCGCGCCGCATAATCCGACGCCGCTTCGAACACCACGTATACGCCCCAGCGCAGATCGCGAAATACCGGCTGCCCGTCGCGGCGAAGCGACGACACGACTTCGACCTGACCCCGATGGTGCAGCATTCCACCCGCATCGCTCGGCCGCAACACACTCGCAAGATCGTCGACGCCGCACGGAGGGAAAGCGAGCCCCTGGGGTGACGGCGTCAATCCGGTCGCGTTCGCCACGGCCGCCATCTCGATCCCCGACTTCGTGCCGTCCAAGAACGAATTGAACATCTGCGTGTTCATGCCGCCGAGCCTCGCTTGCTCCGGCGTCAGGCCGTAGTGCGACCAGACGGTATCGGGCGTCGATGCGTGATACGACGGCAGGTACTTGGTTCCCTTACCCGCCGCGATCACTTCGAAACCGGCGGCACGTGCCCAATCAACCATTTCGCAGATGAGGGCCGGCTGATCCCCGTAGGCGAGGGAGTAAACGACGCCCGCCTTGCGCGCACGTTGCGCGAGCAACGGACCGGCCAGCACATCGGCCTCGACGTTGACCATTATTATATGTTTGCCGTGCGCGATGGCGGACAGCGCGTGCCGAACACCGGCCGCGGGATTGCCAGTCGCGTCGATCACCACATCGAGGCCAGGCGTTGCAATCAGCGCCGTGGCGTCTTCGCCGACGTGCGTCGTGCGCTGTTCGTACGCTTGCGCCAGCGTCCTCGCCGCGATGCGTTCCGTCGTCCAACCGACGCGAAGTAACGCGTCTTTCGCGCGAGGCACTGATAGGTCCGCGACGCCGAGCACGTGCACACCCGGCGTGCACAACGCCTGCGCGAGGAACATCGCTCCGAACTTGCCGGCGCCGACCAGACCGACGCGAAGCGGTTTATCCGCGGCTTCGCGCTGTTGCAGCATGCGATGGAGATTCATGGGTGGCGCTCGGTGGCGCAGGAATTTCCATTGGAACAGCGCGCTGCCTGCGGTGCAGCACTTCTGGGTCTACCGCTCATCTTCGACGACGAAAGCGCGATATGGGGCAAGGAGTAAGCCGATCCGACAGGCGTTAGTTGGTCGGTCCGCACTATCTGTCCACCTCGCCGCGAACCCTTATTTTAGTAATCTTGCATCTCGGGACGCGGATCATACCGCGCCCAATCGTTATTGCGCCTGTTCGGCGTAAGTCAAACAACGCGGGCAAAAGAAGCCTCCGCAACGTGAGCGACGCCGGCCGACGGCGCCGGAGGCCCGGACGCCGCCACCATCACTACAACGGCACCAAAGTGCCGGTGTAGGTTCGTCGGAAATCGCATATCTTGTGCAGCGAGCGGCCATCGGCGAGTACTCCAAAAACTTCAGGAAACACGGGTGCAAAACGCAACGCGGTGGGACGGCGAGGACCACTTGGACCAACGGCAAAAAGGCTTCGAGCGCCATGCGGTGAGGTTAGCGGCAGCCTGGTCCGATTTTGACGTCGCTGAGCAAGCGGCGAGCGAGATCATGCGCCGCTTCGGCGCCATCGAGGCGCGGGATTTCGGAATTATGCGCTTGCACAAACACCCCCTATTCGCCGCGCTCCAAACCGCGTGCGTTATCAGCTACACCCGCCCGTTTGCCGGCGACAATGGCATCGAACGGATATCTCCCAAGTACACTCGATTCTCCAGACCCGAATGGCAGGAGTTTCATGAGGAACTCTTCATCTGGCGAGATTATTTGTCCGGTGACCGTAATCTTTCCTCCCGGGAATTCGTCATAGCTCGGGACGCTGCCAGCAAGGGCAGAGCCGATCGCTTCGTCATCGGCGAATCCAGTGCCGTTCTCGAACCTTCGAAAGACTTCACCCTGCTGCGCGAAATGTGCGCCGACCGGAAGGCGCTGCTCTGGCCGGACTTGCAAGACGCCATCTCCACGTGTTACCCAGGTCTATACAATCCGATTTTGCTTAGTCTGGGTGGTCCGGCGAACTTGCTGTAGGACACGAACTGCGGCATCGCCTCGCGCCTAGCAATGTTAGGACGGCCGCTGCGTCGAATATCATCCGGCTATTCATTGCGAATTCGTGATCGTCGAAATAATTCGAGTGTGACTTGCCGTTACCGACTGCGTTCCGCATTGCGGTTAGCATCTCCTCGAAGGGCAGTCGCCGCCTTCCGGTAAATCGGTATACTGCGCACCTCGCGCACCACGATTTCAGGGAGAACGGACGTGCCACACTCAAAAATGCTAGTGGTAATTCCCGCCGCGTTGCTCGGCGCTTTCGCCGTCGCTTCGACCACACTCGGTGATGAACCAAAAACGAAACCGAACGCCGATGCCGAGATCAAGGTTACCGGCGACAGCTTTCGGTGTTTAAGCAAGATGACCAAGGTTAAGCACTTCTTCGTCGACAATTTGATCGGCGACGTCAAAAGTACCGTCGCGGTGGCAAATTCCGAGAACGGCGGCGTGTATCCGCCGGGATCGGTGGTCCAACTGGTCCCGGGCGAAGTAATGGTCAAGCACAAGCCCGGCTTCAATACCGCCACTCGCGATTGGGAGTTCTTCGAGCTGACCGTTTCAGCGCAAAACACGACGATCGGCAAGCGCGGCTTCACCGATGTCATCAACCGCTTCGGCGGTAGTTGTTTTACGTGTCACGCGCGGGCAAAGCCGGAGTACGACCTGATCTGCGAAATGGGTCACGGCTGCGATCCAATCCCGCTATCGCGCGAGACTATCGCGAAGATTCAACAGGCCGATCCGCGCTGCAACTGAGTTCGGCGGCTAAATCTCGCCGCAATCGTCAGCGATTCATCTTTTTTCGCGTCTTTAGCTCGGATGCGGTAAGGCGCGCAACTTGAATCGTGTCGCGCATCGACCTGATCTCGGCATGGTGTAGCGCGGCGAGCTCTTCAAGGCGACGTATCCCCTTGGGTCGTAGACGCACTTCCACGCGCCGTCGATCGCCCGTGCCGCGCTTGCGATAAACCAACCCGTTCGCCTCACAACGCGCTATCAGCGCCAGGACGCCATGCGGATGCGCTTGTAGTCGTTCGGCGATCTCCCCGACCGTGGCCCAGTCTCGCCCCGGAAAGCCCTGAATATGGAGCATCAGCTGATAGTGAAGTGGCGACATTCCACGGCTTCGCGTCGCATTTTCGCTGAACCGTAGGAATCGGCGCAGCCGATAGCGAAACTCCGAAAGGGCCTCGTATTGCCGCTTCGTAAGCAGTTTCCGGCGGGTCGTACTTCTTACCATGCGCGTCCGGTCCTGCCCCTGGTTGTCTCGTCTTTACGATACATCATGACGTGATATATTTACCGGCCAGGAAATCCGGGTGTTTCGATTTCCTGTGAAGATGCAGCGAGCCGCTTCGATGCCCTCTCGTCTTTAGGTGTTCGCGTCTCGACTTCGCTGTCCCGTCTTACCACAAAAATACGGAGGACGATGAAATGAAGAAGTTGGCAGGCAGTATGACGGTTCTCGCGGCGATTGCGATAACCGCTCTCGGCTGTAGCAGTACGACTACCCAACCCGAAGCGCAACCTCGACCGGTGGCGCAAGCGGCGCCGGCCGCGACGCCCGCCCCTGCGGCGCGTACGGCCGCACCGGCTCAAAGGCCCGCGCCGATCCCGCCGGGACGATACACCGTCGTTGCGGGCGACCATCTGTGGGGTATCTCGTCCAGGGCTGCCGCCTACGGCAATCCTCAAGAGTGGCCGCTACTGTACAAAGCGAACGCCGATAAGATCGAAGATGCGGATCTCATCTACCCAGGCCAAGTATTGGTCATTGAGAAGGAGCCCGCAGCCGCGCAAGTCGAGGCGGCGATCAAGCACGCGCGCACGCGCGGCCAGTGGCGGCTCGGTGCGGTAGAGCAATCGGATCGAGTGTACCTGGCGGCGGCGAAATAAGACGGATGGATGGCATTCTTTAAGGATAAAGGGGCGCGTATCGCGTCCCTTTATTTTTTGCGTTCCTCGCGCTCGATCCTTCATCCGATACGCTGACCCGCGGTCGTCGGTACCTTCTAGTGCAAGACGGCTCAGCCGGAAGCACGCGCCGTGGGTATCCGAGCGGCTGGCGGGGCCGCTGCCAGTCGAAACAGCGGCGCGCGAACGAGATCGCTCGGCCGGTACCGCGGTCTTTCCAGGGGAACGGCAAAGAACGTAATATCAGCGGTGTATGGGCAAGCTAGTCATCAAATACCAAGGCCGAGTGATCGGCGAAGTGAATCTCAAACTCGGCGACACGAAGGTCGGCCGCAAGTCGCCCTGCGAGGTGATCCTCGACGATGCGGCTGTCAGCGGTGAGCACGCCGTCATCAAGACGGTCGGGCTCAAATCTTCCATTCAGGATCTCGACAGCACCAACGGGACGTTCATCGAGAACCGTCGCATCACGCAGCATCAACTGAAGCACGGCGAGACGATCATGATCGGCGGGCACACGCTGATTTACCGCGACGACGTAAATCTCGACACCTCGGTGGTGGGTAAACCCGCGGCCGCTGCAGTGGCGCCGTCCGCGTCACAGGCCAACACCACCGTCCTCGTCGCATTCGCCCAACTTCTGGCGATTCAGGGCACGAATAAGGGCAAGCGCCTGCCTCTAGTTAGCGAAGTCGTAACCCTAGAGAACCCGGGTAAGAACCCCGCGCGCATCAGCCGCACTTCCGAGGGCTACCTCCTGCAAGGACAAGTTGGACCGGGCGAACCGACGCTCAACGGGAAGCCAATACCCCCGGGGGGGCAGTTGCTTGAGAAAGGCGACATCATCGAAGTCGGCGGAACGACGTTCCAGTTTTTCAAGTAGCAAACACGCCGCGCGGGTCAGTCCGACCAGTAGTCGAATCGTGCCTTAGTCGGCACGGGCGATCCCGGCGCTCGTATTTCCGCGATGATTACATACGACGTGTTTCGCTTCATCCTCACGTAGTTGCCGTAGCTGGCGGTGCCGCTCGTCATCAATTCGAGACTCTTCGATTCGCTGCTGAAACCCACCTGCTCGACTTGGATGTCCACTTTGGCGTCGGCGATCGGCGCATGCGTCGAGCGATCGGACAACGAAATGTTCACGTGGTAATAGTCGGATCCATCTGGAACTCCGCCGTGCATGGTTCGTTCGGGTGATCCCCTCGGAAAGCTGAGTAGGCGCGCCGCCGGCACGACACCGAGATATATATCCATGACGCCCGCGGTCACGTGATTCGGTCCAGCGGCCGCGGCGCGCGTCGCCGTCGCGCCCCCCGTCACGCCCGAGCCGGTTGCGGGAGCGGTCGGGTTGAACATATAAAGGATCGCATTCTGAATCTCCCCGTCCGTGAGATTCGCGGAACCACCACGCACCGGCATGCCGCCGTGGCCGCGAACGGCGGAGCGAACCAGATAGTCGAGCCCTTGCTTCATGCGCTGCACCCACGCGCCTTGATCCCCAATCTTGGGCGCGCCATCCTTGCCCTTCTGGTGACACTTCGCGCACTGGCCCTTGACGACTTGTTCGCCACTGCGCTCTTTGTCTCTGGCGCCGACTGGTTCCACCCAGTTCCCGCCCGACTGATTCACCATATACGTAACGGCACGACCGACTTCGAGATCGCTGAGTTCCGGATGGCCGCCGTGTGCCGGCATCTGACGGATCCCTTTGAGCGCATTCTGCGTGAGACTGGTGAGGCCCTGCGAGGCGCGTTTGTTCCACGCCGCGTTGTCGCCGATTTTCGGCGCGCCGTTCACGCCGCTGCTATGACATGCGACACAAACCTGCTCGACCACTTCCTTACCGCCGCGCTCGCCCGGTTGGTTCGCTGCCTGCGACACGATTGGCGTCGCGAGGACGAACGCTGCGACAAAGATGAGCTTCCCGCGCTTCTTAAAGTCGGGCCCGTGCTCCTCGATAAATAATCCGACAGTCATTACCTCTCCTCCTGGCTCGCGCACGAAATCCTACGTTTGCCATGTAAGTACACAGCTTTTTACCCTAAGACGGGTTGATATGGATCAATGTTGGACGACGAGAGTTTAGAGATATCTCCGCACATAACGCGTTCCTCGGCGATCGCGACGGCATCAGACCTGGCGATCCCAAAGGCCAGGACGTAGCATATCGTCCGCATTCTCCGACCGCGGATCGGAAGCCGGCTGACAGCCGCCGATACTGTCACTATTTAAGATTGAGAACACTTGGCGCAATTTATGACGATTTCGGTGGCAACGATGGTCCGAAGATATTTAGCAATTATTTTGCTCGCGGGCCTCGCGGCACCCGGCGTATGGGCCGAGACCGCACCGAAGAAGGGTCCCATCGCGGGGGCTGGACCGGATCAGCGCGTCAACGACGCAGCGAAAGTGATATTGGCCGGGAACGGCCGCGTCGACGGCGGTCGCATCACGCGATTTGCGTGGACACAAGTCGCCGGACCGCGAGTCGAGCTGAACAAGTCCAATCGCTCCACCGCGAATTTCATCGCACCCAAGGCTAAAGCAATCACCGTGCTCAAGTTTCGTCTCACCGTTACCGACAGTTTAGGTCGCCAAGGCAGCAGTGTCGTCACGATTACCGTCGTTCCGCGTAACTTGCCGAGCCGGCCTTCGACGGAGCCGTCGGACCAACCGCCGTCTCGCTCCCGCTAATGCCGCGCGCCTCTAATCGATTTTCCCAATCCGCCGCACTACTTCAATCAATCGTTGCGCATCTTGCTCGAAGAACTTCTGGAACGCCGGCGCGTCCAGGTACGCGATCGGAGTTTCGAGCTTCGCTAGGCTGGCCTTAAACTCGGAATCCTCGACCACCCGCTTCATCGATTCACGCAGCCGTTGGATCACGCTCTCGGGTGTTCCCGCCGGTGCGAACAGACCCGACCAGATGTAGTACTCCACGCTGTAGCCGAACTCTTTCAAGGTGGGTACCTCGGGCATCGACTCGAGTCGCTTGGCGCCAAGTGTGGCCAGCGGGCGGAGCTTGCCGGCTTTAACTTGCGCGATGGCAACACTCGGGCCGAGCATAGCAAGATCGACCTGTCCGCCTAAACTCGCAGCGAGAACCGGGGCACCTCCGCCGTATGGAATGTGACGCATCTTGATGCCCGCTGCATACGCGAACATCTCCGTCGCGACATGGTAAGTGCCGTAAATGCCGGACGAGGCGTACGTGACGTCACCGGGGCGTCCCTTCGCGTCCTCGACGACGTCCTTCAAGCTCTTGTAAGGACTATCGGCGCGCACGACGAATACCGTCGGGTCGGCGCTGACCAACGCGATAGGGGCTAGCTGCTTGAGCTCGAAGGCCGGGGTGCGTCCCGCGACACGATCGGACTCCAGGTTGGTCGAGATACTCGAGAGCGCCATGAGTAACGTGTAACCGTCTGGCTTAGCGGTCGCGACGCTGGCGCTGCCGATCGCGCCGCCCGCGCCGGGTTTGTTTAGAACAATGACGGGCTGGTTCAAAATCTTCTGCAGCATGTACGCCGTCGGGCGCGCCACCTGATCGGCGACGCCCCCTGGTGGAAACGCCACGACAAGAGTGATCGGGCGAGACGGATACGGGTCCTCCGCAGCAACCGAAGCGACGGCGACACCCGCAAGCAATGCGGCAACAAACGCGCGGACCATCCATTCTCCTCCGGCTCTGCCCGATTCACCGGGTCCTAAGCAGTCCACCGACGACGATCGAAACTCATCATCGCCCGGCTCGGCTGAGAAAGCCAACTCGTGCCATCGATCCCTGTCGCCGCACATCGATGGCGCACGCGCCGCGGGTGGCAAATCGCGCGTTAGGAAACACCGCGAGCCGGACCGGCCACGGTGTTTCCAAGCCCCATCACGCAGGCGTCGAACGTCTAAGCTAAGCCCTCATGGCCGCCATGGCGGCTTGCGCGTCTCGCGCCATACGTCAGCCTCGGTGATGCCAATGTCCTCGCGCGCCAGGCGACCCAGCCGCGCTAGCTCTGCCCGTTGTCTGGCCCGTTCGCGCCAGCGCGCGAGGATCGTCACGGCCCCCTTCATCGAGTTTTCACGCCGCCGAGGGCGCGGCCCGGCTTGAGGACGGAAGCCCATTTCGTCTATCTTAAGGTTTTCTAATCTCATTCGAACCTCGATACGTTGCTAAAACAGGCAGAAATCTAGGCTCAAAAGTCGATTTGGACAAACCATTAATTCTCCACTTATAGAATAGATATTCTGATGTCTCGAACCCTTCCCCCACTGGGTGCCTTGCATGCGTTCGAAGCCGCCGCGCGGCATTTGAGTTTCAAAGCCGCCGCCGCAGACTTGCACGTCACGCCAGGTGCCATCAGCCAACAAATCAAGCTACTGGAGGACCGGATCGGCGCCCCGCTGTTTCTGCGCCGAACGCGCGGCATCGAGCTGACCGAGGCGGGACGAACGCTACTCATACCCACCCAACAAGCGTTTCGATTGCTCACCGACGTGGTCGCGCGCTTGCGCGAAACCGACAGCGGCAAGATTCTCACGGTAAGCCTGCTGCCGTCGTTCGCGGCGCTATGGTTCGTGCCGCGACTTGGCCGCTTTCGCGATCGCCATCCGGATATTGACGTGCGCATCAGCGCCACGCCGAAGCTCGCCGAATTCGATCGTGATGATGTCGATGTGGTTATTCGCTATGGGCTCGGGCGCTACCCCGGTCTGCACATCGAACACTTACTGGCGGAAGACTTATTCCCCGTATGCAGTCCGAAACTTCTTGCCGGTCCGGCACCGTTGAAGAAGCCGGCCGATCTAGCACGCCACACACTCCTGCATGACGAATTGCGTCAAGAGTGGGCGCTTTGGATGCGTGCCGCCGGTGTCGAAGGGATCGACATTTCGCGCGGACCGAGCTTCAGCCTTTGGGAACTGGCATTCCACGCCGCGATCGCGGGCCAGGGGGTTGCGCTCGGGCGCAGCACATTGGTCGGACAGTACCTGAAGTCGGGGCAACTGGTGAGACCGTTTCGTATCAGTTCTCCTTCCGAGTTCGGCTACTATCTCGTATGTCGGCCGGAACGCGTCAAAGAACCGAAAATCGCTGCGCTCCGCGGATGGCTGAAGGACGAGGTGGCAGGCACCAACGCCACGCCGTAACGGGCCGCGGCAAGATACCTGATAGCATCGCGTTTCGTATGCCGGCTCGACACGAAAACGGCGCCCTTGCTTGCATCGGCGAAACATTTGCCGCCATAATGGAATCGATCGTCCACTCCACATATACGATGACGCGCTCAAGCAACAACACGTACTCCACTCTCGCGCTTTGCGCGGGCGGTGTCATCGTGGTCGTGCGACTGGTAGTCGTAGGCGCTGCAGCGCCGACGAGGGCAAGGGCGATCGCGTAAGATCCGACAACCACTAACGAAATCCCAGAACCCCCGCCGGCGCAGCCGCCCGGCGGGGGTTTTTGTTTTCCCGCACCGGTTGGCGCCTCGGCGAACACGAGGAGACTGACAATGAAAATCAACGGTGCGCAACTCACGGTCCGATTGCTCGAACGACGAGGCGTCGACGTCATCGCCGGCATTCCCGGCGGCGCGATCCTGCCGATGTACGACGCCTTGTCACAATCTCGCCAGATCCGACATATCCTCGCGCGCCACGAGCAAGGTGCCGGCTTCATCGCACAAGGAATCGCGCGAGTCACCGGCCGTCCCGCCGTGTGTATGGCGTCCTCCGGCCCGGGCGTGACGAATCTAATCACGTCCATTGCCGACGCCAAGCTCGACTCGATTCCGTTGGTGGCGATCACCGGTCAAGTTCCACGCGCCATGATCGGCACTGACGCCTTCCAAGAAGTGGACGCCTACGGCCTGTCAGTCCCGATCACCAAACATAATTTCATCGCCGGCTCCGCCCACGAGTTGCAAACGATCATTCCGCGCGCGTTCGATATTGCGGCCAGCGGCAGGCCGGGGCCCGTTTGGATCGACATTCCGAAGGACGTGCAAACCGAGATCATCGACATCGACGACCACCCGGTCGCCGAGCGTTCCGTGTCGGTTTCGACACTCGACGACCGCGCACTCGATCTCGCCGCACAGTTGATCAATACAGCAGACCGGCCCATTCTCTATCTCGGCGGCGGCACAGTATATTCCCTCGGTGGCGCTGCGATGGCGACGAAACTCGCGGAGCGAGCGTCACTGCCGACGACGATGACGCTCATGGCGTTAGGTGCGCTGCCGGTCGATCACCCGCTCTCGCTCGGCATGCTCGGCATGCACGCCGCGCGCTATACCAATCTCGCGATGGAAGCATGCGACTTGTTGATCGCCGTCGGCGCACGCTTCGATGATCGGGCGACCGGTGACGCGCGCCGGTTCTGCCCACGCGCTCGGATCGTGCACATCGATATCGATTCGTCCGAGCTGAACAAGATCAAGTCGGCGCATGTCGGTATTACCGCTGACGTGGCCCATGCGCTCGCCGAGCTTTTGCCGCGCATCCAGACTCACCGCAGGGAACGCTGGCTCGAACGGATTGCGGCGCTCAAACGCCAGTTTCCGCTCGTCATGCCCGCGGTTGACGATCCGCGCAGCCACTACGGGCTGATTCGCGCCGTCGCGGAATGCGTGGACGACTCTGCGATCATTGCAACCGACGTCGGCCAACATCAGATGTGGGTCGCGCAAGCGTACCCGCTGCGACGTCCGCGACAGTGGATCACCTCCGGCGGGCTAGGCACGATGGGCTTTGGCCTGCCCGCCGCCATCGGCGCCGCACTCGCGGCGCCGGACCGCACCGTCATTTGTTTCACCGGCGATGGGAGCCTGCTCATGAACATCCAGGAGCTCGCCACCGCGGCGGATCACGGGGTGAATATCAAAATCGTGCTGATGAACAATAACTCGCTCGGTCTGGTGCATCAGCAGCAGGACTTGTTCTATGCCGGACGCATCTACGCGTCGTGTTATACGTCGCAAACGGACTTTCTCGCGATCGCTCGCGGTTTCGGCGTTCGCGCCGTCGATCTCGACACTGCCGCCGACCCGAAGGCAGCCCTGCGCGATGCACTTTGCGATCGCGGGCCGTGCTTAATCCACGCGACGATCGACGTGCGGCAAAAAGTATTCCCGATGGTGCCGCCGGGCGCGGCCAACCGCGAGATGATCGGAGGATTACTATGAACGCCGGTGCGGCACCAACACCTAAGACCGTCCTGGAAATCACAGTCGACAATCACCCGGGCGTGCTGATCCACGTGTGCAGCCTGTTCTCGCGCCGAACGTATAACGTCGAGGGCGTCCTGTGCATGCCGCTCGGCGACGGCGCCGAGAGTCGTATCTGGCTTCTGGTGAACGAAGACCGCCGCCTGGAGCAGATGGAGAAGCAACTCCTCAAGCTCGTAGATGTCCGCACCGTGCGCCGTCACGGCACGAGCCATGACGTCTTCTTGCGTCTGGAGGAGTTCTTCCGTTAGTTTCCCGCAACCAGCGACCGAGCCGGGAGCGGCTACGTGTAGCCCGATGAAGGCACGTAGCGCCGCAATCCGTGGCATTCTTACGTCCCGGATTCCGCTATCGCTTCATCCGTATACATGTTTTTTGATAGTCATTTGAAGTACGGTGCATTAGTCGTAATGATCGCAACTCCGTGAGACTCTCTCCCAATGTCCGAGCTCGTGCTTTTAGTACTCTTCGGCGTTGGCGGCCTGCTCTGGTTCGATAGCCGCCGCGTACAGGAGATCGCCGTCGCGCGCTGCCGGCGGGCGTGCGAAGCGGCGGGCGTGCAGTTCTTGGACGACATCGCGCCGGTTTGGCGGGTGCGCCTCGCGCGCGATGCCAATGGCGTGTTGCGGCTGCGGCGTATTTTCGTTT
>JBGPCS010000021.1:0-14574 GCA_041481875.1 Sulfurifustaceae bacterium | reverse complement strand
GCTCGCCGAATTTCGCCGAGACGTCGTTGAACTCATCGAGCAGCTTCTTGGTTGCGGCAACGGCTTCCTCCACGTTACCGCGCACGTCCTTTTTCGAATCGAGCTGGGGCTCTTGCGGCAGGAAGCCGACGTGGATGCCGGGTTGCGGCCGCGCCTCGCCCTCGTAGTTGGTATCGATGCCCGCCATGATGCGCAACAGCGTCGATTTGCCGGACCCGTTCAGGCCGAGCACGCCGATCTTGGCGCCCGGAAAAAACGACAACGAGATGTCCTTCAGGATTTCGCGCTTGGGCGGCACGACCTTGGAGACGCGATGCATGGTGAAAATATATTGGCCGGACATGGTTGGCTACTCGTAATTCCCGCGAAGGCGGGAATACTAAGGAACGATGGGTTAGGATTGATTTAAACCACAGATGCACACAGATAAACACAGATGAAAGAGCGATTGATTTTATTCAATCCGTGTTTATCTGTGTGCATCTGTGGTTCCAGAATTCGTAGCGTTCCCTAAGTGACTAACGCGCTTTGCGAAACGAGAGCTTAGTGATTTTTCGTGCGGTTCGCCACCGTCCATTGCGGCGCTTCGGACGATAGCGTGGTCTCGCCGGCGAACTCGTAGTTGAGCTCGGCGTCGGCTTCCTGGAAGTAGTGCCCCTGCACATAGTCCACGCCGACGTTCCATAAAACCGAGAGCGCTTCCGCGGACTCGACGCTCTTAGCGATAGTCTTCTTTTCCATCGCCTTGGCCACTTCGATCACCGCTTTGAGCGACGCCTGTGCGATCGGATCGCCGGCGAGATCGCGCACGAGACCGCCATCGAGCTTGAGATACTCGATCAAAGGCTCGCGCAATCGCCCCGTGACCGCGAGCGCACGGCCGAAATTATCGATGCAGAAACTGCAGCCGATCTTCTTGGCGGCGCGCATGAACGCTATGGCGGATTCGGGGTTTTCCGCCACCGCAGCCTCATCGATTTCAAAAATGACGTACTTGCCGTTCAGCCGCGTCTCGTGCAGCGCCTGCTGTGCGATCACGACCAGCTCGACGTCGCGCAGCGCCGATGGCGACAGATTGACAAAAAACGTGACTTCGCGGAGCTGGCGGTGCAGCTCCGCCAACGCCCGGATAGAGTGGCGCACGACCCAGCGATCGATCGCGACCGACTGCCCGGTTTCTTCCGCGCGCGGCATGAACTGGCTCGCCGGAATCAGCTTGCCGTTCTGATCGACGAGTCGCACCAGCACTTCGAAGTATTCGGCGGCGTCGCCATGCAGATTGACGATCGGTTGGTAGATCAAACGGAATGCATCGCGTTCGAGCGCCGCCTTAATCTGGTCCTGCCATTCGTGGGTCGCTGATTTGGCGCCGGAGGGCACCGCCGCCGGTTTGGTGTGGACGGTGGTCGAGGTTGGTGTCGGCGACTTCGCTTTTGCGGGGATCGGCGCGACCGGAGCGAACGGTTTCGCCGCCGCGCTCGCCGGGGCGGGGCTCGCGCCGGTCGGCGCGATTTTCGCGGCAGGTTCACCCACCGGGTATACGCTCGTCATCGCCTTCTGAGCGGTTTCCGTTTCCCGATCGATCGGTAGCGCGGCGACCCGGCAGTCGCACTTGATCGGCATGCCCTGTTCGCTGATTGGGCTTTCGGTGAACGCTTCCTTCGCGCGTTTGGCCAGTTCTTGCAGCCGGATCGGTTGAGCGTCCAATATTAGGGCGGCGAATTCGTTATCGCCGTAACGCGCCACTAGCGCCGCTGCGCCGAACGTCTCGCGCAGGAGTCGGGTCGCGGCGAGAAGAAAACGGTCCGCCGCCGATTGACCGAGCGCTTTGGTGACTTGCCGTAAGTCCGGGAAATCGACGTAGATCACTCCGTGCACCGCGCCCTCGCGCTTGGCGCGTTCGATCGCCTGGCTCAGCTCCTGCAGGAAGTGATGGCGGTTGTATAGCCCGGTCAGCGGATCATGCTGACTCAGGTACTGTAGTTTCGTCTCCGCCGCCTTGCGCTTGGAGACGTCGTTGAAAAGTATCTGAGTACATGCCTCGCCGTTGAATGTAATCGAGGACACGGCGATCTCCACGGGAAAGCGCGCGCCGCTCTTGCGGATGGCGACGAACTCCAGCAGGCTGCTCGGCTCGCCGGTTTTGCGGATGCACTGCTTGAAGCGGGCATGCTCGCTCTTATCGATCAAATTCATGACCGGCACGCCCTCGAGCTCCGCCACGCTCTGGTACTCGAACATGTCGAGATAAGCTTTGTTGGCGTCGATGTGCATCCCATCGTGGCTGTAGCAAATCGCCTCGCGCGCCCCATCGACCACCGCTCGATGCTTGTCTTGGATTTCCTTCAGCGCCCGCACCGCCACGCGATGTTCGGCGCGCTCAGCCGCCACGGCGAGCTCACGCTCGAGCGCAGGTAGTAGGCGCGCCATCTGATTTTTCAGAATCACATCGCGCGCGCCGGCACGCATCAGGACCGCGATCTCCGCGTCGGGAACCGCGCGCGTCAAAATGAGAACCGGCACCTCGAGTTTCGCTTGCTTCAGGCTGTCGAGCACTACACTTACGCCGAAATGCGGGAGCGTCCGCTCCGCGATCACGGCATCCCAGCCGCCCTTCTCGATAGCGGCATGCAGACCGGCGAGGTCGTTCACGCGCTGAGGTTTCAGTAGATACCCGCCCTTGCGTAGCACGGTCAACGCAAGCTCTGCCTCGTCCGGCGAATCGTCGACGAACAGTAAGCGCAGTATCTTCGTTTCCAAGGGGACCTCGGCCCCGCGAGCCGGCGGGCCGCGGATTTTCTTAGTTTACGGTATTTCTTGCTCGATGTTCATTGTAGTCCGCGCGACGTAGGATTTCCGACGGATGTGCCGCGCGATTTTGCTGGACCAATACGGGGTGTCGCGGCCTTGTTCCTGCTCTAGAAAACCCCGTGCGCGGGACCACGCAGGGCCAAGCGTCCGTCGTGAGCGAGCCGAATCGCAGCGTCAGCGCGTGGACAACAACAACTCGAGCAGCGCCTTCTGCGAATGCAGGCGGTTCTCCGCCTCGTCCCAGACGACGCTTTGCGGCCCATCGATGACCTCGGCTGTCACCTCATGACCGCGATAGGCGGGAAGACAATGCATGAAGAGCGCATCCGATTTCGCTTGTCGCATGAGCGCGCTGTCCACCCGATAGCGCGCGAATGCCTCGATGCGATCTTCTTTCTCTTCCTCTTGTCCCATGCTGGCCCAGGTATCCGTGACGATCACATCGGCGCCGCGCACCGCCGCCGCCGGGTCTGAGATTAGCGCGACCTGCGGCGCACATTGTGCGGCGATGTCGGCGTCCGGCGCGTATTGCGGGGGGGTAGCGACGCGGAGCGCGAACTCGAACCGCTTGGCCGCTTGCATCCAGGAATGGCACACGTTGTTGCCGTCGCCGATCCACGCGGCGGTGCGGCCGCGGATGTCGCCACGAAGTTCCACGAACGTTTGAATATCCGCGAGCAGCTGACACGGGTGGTGCCGTTCCGTCAGCGCGTTGATGACCGGCACCCGCGAGTGCGACGCGACGCGCTCGACCGTCGCGTGCCGGTTCGCGCGAATGACGATGACATCCACCATGCTCGAGATGATGCGTGCGGTATCCTCCACCGGCTCGCCGCGATCGAGTTGCAGATCGCGCGGCGAGAGAAACATGCTGGAGCCGCCGAGCTGCGCCATTCCCGCTTCGAACGACACGCGCGTGCGGGTCGAGGACTTTTCAAACAACATCGCCAGCGTCTTGCCGCCGAACGGCGCGTAGCGCTCGTCGCGCCGTTGCAGTTGCTTGAGCTCGATCGCGCGCTTGATGAGTTTGTGCAATTCGGCCGACGTGAGATCGGCGAGCGTCAGAAAGTGGCGGGCGGTCACGACACCGCGAGGAATTCGCGCACACTGTCCGCGACGGCTTCGCAGATACGGTCCGCTTCGGCGTCGGTGATGATGAGCGGGGGCAAAAGGCGTACGACGTTGTCCGCGGTCACGTTGACCAGCACGCCGCGCGCGAGCGCTTTGGTTTTGACGTCCGCGCATGCCCGATCCAGCTCTATGCCGACCATCAGCCCCTTACCGCGGATCTGTTTCACACCCCTCGTGCCTTCGAGACGCGTAGCGAGACCGGAGTAAATCCGCCGGCCAAGCGCGGCCGCGCGTTCGGAAAACTTTCCGGCTTCGAGTTGGTCGATGACCGCGAGCGCGGCGCGACACGCGAGCGGATTGCCGCCAAACGTCGAGCCATGATTGCCGGGCTGGAACAAGCGCGCCGCTTCGCCGCGCGCGAGGCAGGCGCCTATCGGAACGCCGTTGCCGAGCGACTTCGCAAGCGTCATGACGTCCGGGGGCGCGTCTTCGTGTTGGAACGCAAACCAGCGGCCGGTGCGGCAGAGGCCGGTCTGTATTTCATCGAGCATGAAAAGCCAGCCGCGTTCATCGCAGAGTGTGCGCAGCGCGGCGAGATAACCCGGCGCCGGGACGACGATGCCACCCTCGCCGAGTACCGGTTCGACCAGCACGGCGACGACCTCGGGGTTGTGTTCGCCCACTTGCCGCACCGCCGCGACGTCGCCGTACGGCACGCGGTTGAATCCGCCCACCAGCGGCTCGAAGCCGGCTTGAATCTTGCGGTTGCCGGTCGCCGAGAGCGTCGCGAGCGTGCGTCCGTGAAAGCTGCCTTCGGTGACAATGATGGTCGGGTTGCGCACCTTCTTGTTGTTGCCGTAAAGGCGGGCGAGTTTTATCGCCGCCTCATTCGCCTCGGCGCCCGAGTTTCCGAAGAAGGCGGCGTCCATCCCGGCGAGCCGGCAGAGCCGTTCCGCCAACCGCTCCTGCAGCTCGACTTCGTACAGGTTGGAGGAATGCACAAGCTTGCCGGCTTGATCGCGGATCGCTTCCGTGACGACGGGATGCGCGTGACCCAGCCCGCACACGGCGACACCGGCGACCGCGTCCAGATACTTATGACCCTGTGCGTCCCAGAGATACGCTCCTTCGCCACGAACGAAGGCCACCGGCAGACGCGAGTAGGTTTGCATCACGTGCGTCATAAAAAGAATAAAGGCACCGGACACCGGAGGTCGGTTCGACTAACCTGCCCTTTCCGGCGCGAGGCGCCATTCCGTTGAAACAGGGAATTTTAGTCCTTCCGGTTCGTAACGCAAGCAGATCAAGTCGAATCGCATCAGCGAACATAATCTCCCTCTCCAAATCATATTGTCCCGCATCAGCGGACGTACTCCCCCTCTCCCGGAGGGAGAGGGATGGGGTGAGGGAGAGCGCGCACTTTGTAGCAGCGCTACCGCCGCAGACTAGAAAATACGCGGCAGGCCGTGCGCGTTCACGATCATAAAGAAAAGCATTGGTATCGAGAGCATCGTGTTCGTGCGCGAAGCGAGGAAGGCGACGCGTGCGGCCTTGGCCTTCGCCGCGTCGTCCGCGGCGACGATGCCGAGCACTTTCTTCTGATTTGGCCAGATCAGGAACCAGACGTTGAAGAGCATGATGGTGCCGAGCCATGCGCCGATACCGATTGGCGCGGCGCTGCCACGAAGCAGGAACGCGTTGAGGAAGCCGATGCCGGCGCGCTCCAGATAGATCGCGCCGGTGATCCACGTCACGATCGCCGCCCACCGAAACCACAGCAGCGCTCGGGGCGCGATGTGCTTGGTGATGCCGGCGTTCGTGCCGTCGGCTCGCGCAGCGGCGAGTCCCGGCACCTGCACGGCGTTGAAGTAATAGAGTAGGCCCACCCAAGTAATACCGGCCCAGATGTGCAACCAGCGATCAAGTATCAGTTCCATTGTTTATCCCCCAATGAGTGTTGTTCGTGGAGACCGGGTTGGCGCCTAGTGTAGAAACCTCGTCGCAATCACGTACAGGATTGCCAGCAGGATCAAACCCGAGATGATCGTACCCCACAGGGTGTCGAGCGGATTTTTCATCGGTTATTTCCTCAAGCGTGTTACAGCCAGGTGGCGGGAATCCGTTCTTATTCGAAACCTACGCATTTCGCGCGGATGCTAGCGTAAGGTACAACATCATCCATTTCAAGACGATCCCCTCGCCGCGCCTTACTTGGCGCAGTCGAACTCGCGAGGACCCATCGGACGCCGGCGCCGCTCGCACAGCCCGGTTCCGCGGATGATCTATCGATACGATCAGTGTAAATTGCGCGGGTCCAAGCGAATAGTTCACAAAGTCAGGAGAGCCTTTATGCGTGTTGAACGTTTTGTAGCGGTACTTTTCGCCGGAATGCTCCTCTCGTCGCCGGCGGTTGCCGAAGAGACGGGGACGCTCAAGAAAATCAAGGATAGCGGCGTTATCTCGCTCGGCCATCGCGAATCCTCGATCCCGTTTTCTTATTACGACGACAAACAGCAGGTGGTCGGTTACTCGCACGAGATCGCGCTCAAGATCGTCGACGCCGTCAAAGCGCAGATGAAGATTCCGAAGTTGCAAGTCAAGCTGACGCCGATTACGTCGCAAAATCGCATCCCGCTCGTGCAGAACGGAACGATCGATATCGAGTGCGGCTCAACGACTAACAACACCGAGCGCCAGCAGCAGGTTGCCTTCTCGAACACGATCTTCATCATCGGCACGCGGCTGCTCACGAAGACCGGCTCGGGCGTCAAGGATTTCACCGATCTCGCGGGCAAGAACGTCGTCACCACCGCGGGCACGACGTCGGAACGGCTGCTGCGCAAGATGAACGACGACAACAACATGAAAATGAACATCATCAGCGCCAAGGACCACGGCGAATCGTTTCTGACGCTGGAGAGCGGCCGCGTGGTCGCGTTCATGATGGACGATGCGCTGCTCGCGGGCGAGCGCGCGAAGGCGAAGCGCGCGAAGGATTGGGTGGTCGTCGGAACCCCCCAATCGCGCGAAGCCTACGGATGCATGATGCGCAAGGACGACGCGGAATTTAAGACGCTCGTGGACACGACGATCGCAAAACTCGAAACTTCAGGCCAAGCGGCCAAGCTCTACGCAAAGTGGTTCAACAAGCCGGTCCCGCCGAAAGGCCTCAATCTCGCCTTCGCACTGAGCGACGATATGAAGACGCTGTTCAAGAGTCCGAACGACAAGGCGTATCAGTAGTAGATTGAAGTAGGGAAGGTTTGATTAACTATGATTGTCCACCGCAGAGGACGCGGAGGAATTCAAACAAAATCAAACCAAAAACCCTCTGCGTCCTCCGCGTCCTCTGCGGTTAAAATTGATATTTCGGAGTTTTCGTAGATTGATCAAAACGAACAATCCGGTGCACCGAGTCGTCGCGCCGTACTCTCTCGCGCTCCCTTCCCCTGGAAGGGGGAGCGTGGGGGTGGAAGTTGAAGGTCGCGCGCCGGCGATTCGTTTTGACTTCGGCGAACACCGGGCGCACGCGGATGTCGTCGTTCGCGGTTCAGTTGTTCAATTCTGGCGATGAGCTATCACTGGAACTGGAGCGTCTTTCTGCAGCCGGTTCCCTCCGGCAATGCGACCTATTTGGACTGGATGCTCTCCGGTCTGCAGACGACGGTTGTGCTTTCGCTGAGCAGCTGGGTCGTTGCGCTCGCGCTCGGCACGCTGGTGGGTGTGCTGCGCACCGTGCCGAATAAAGCGGCCGCCGCTCTCGCCGCTGCCTACGTCGAGGTGTTTCGCAACATTCCGCTGTTGGCGCAGCTGTTCATTTGGTATTTCGTGCTTCCCGAAATTCTGCCCGGCGGCGTGGCATTCAAGCAGATCAATCCGGTCGCGCAACAATTCCTCGCCGCCATGGTGTGTCTCGCGTTTTTTACGAGCGCGCGCGTGTCGGAGCAGCTGCGCGCGGGCATCCAGTCACTCTCGCGTGGACAGCAGGCGGCCGCGCTGGCGCTCGGCCTGACGCTGCCGCAGACGTATCGTTACGTGCTGTTGCCGATGGCGTTTCGGGTCATCATGCCGCCGCTGACGTCGGAGTTTCTCAATATCTTCAAAAACTCCGCCGTCTGCTCCACGATTGGGCTCATCGAGCTGGCGGCACAGGGGCGCCAGCTCGTCGATTACACCGCGCAGCCGTACGAATCGTTCATCGCGGTGACGCTGTTCTATATGGCCATCAACGTCGTGGTCATGGCGGCGATGGGCACGGTTGAAAAGCGTACGCGCGTGCCGGGTTATATCGGAGCGAAATGATGTACGAGTTCGACTGGAGCTCGATTCCGGGAGCGCTGCCGTTTCTCTGGCAGGGAATGCTCGTCACGCTCGAAATCACGGTCGTCGCGGTCGTGGTCGGAATCGTTTGGGGGACGACGCTCGCGCTGATGCGCCTATCGAGCCTCAAGCCACTGTCGTGGCTCGCCGCGGGCTACGTCAATTTGTTCCGTTCGGTGCCGCTGGTGATGGTGTTGCTATGGTTCTTTCTGATCGTGCCGCAGTTCCTGCAAAACCTTCTCAATCTCGGACGCGCTACCGACACGCGCCTGATCTCGGCGATGATCGGATTCACATTGTTCGAGGCGGCGTACTATTCGGAGATCATCCGCGCCGGTATCCAGAGCGTGCCTCAGGGTCAGCTAGCGGCGGCCTCCGCGCTCGGCATGACGTACGGGCAAGCGATGCGCCTGGTGGTGCTGCCGCAAGCGTTTCGCAACATGGTGCCGCTGCTTCTGACTCAGGCGATCATCTTGTTTCAGGATACCTCGCTCGTATACGTGAGCGCGCTCGCCGATTTCTTCGGCGCGGCGAACAAGATCGGCGATCGCGACGGGCGTATCGTCGAGCTGCTGCTTTTTGCGGGAGCGGTCTATTTCGTGCTGTGTTACACCGCCTCGTATGCCGTGCGGCGTTTGCACAAGCGGGTTGCGGTGTGATCTCGATACGCAAAGTCAGCAAGTACTACGGCGACTTCCAGGTGCTGACCGACTGTTCGACCGAGGTGCGCAAAGGCGAAGTGATCGTCGTCTGCGGTCCCTCCGGCTCCGGGAAATCCACGCTGATCAAATGCGTCAACGGCCTTGAGCCGTTTCAGCAAGGCGAGATCCGCGTCGACGGTGTTTCGGTCGGCGATCCGAAGACCCATCTGAACCGCCTGCGCGCGCACCTCGGCATGGTGTTTCAGAACTTCGAGTTGTTTCCGCACATGAAGGTGATCGACAACTTGACGATCGCACAGACCAAGGTACTCGAACGGAGCATGGAAGCGGCGATCGAGAAAGCCCTGAAACTCCTCGACCGAGTCGGGTTGAAGGCGCACGCCGAAAAGTATCCCGGTCAACTCTCCGGCGGGCAGCAGCAACGCGTCGCCATCGCGCGCGCGCTGTGCATGGATCCGATCTGCATGCTATTCGACGAACCGACCTCCGCGCTCGACCCCGAGATGATCAACGAAGTGCTGGACGTCATGGTGCAGCTCGCCCGGGACGGAATGACCATGATGGTGGTAACGCACGAGATGGGATTCGCGCGCAAAGTGGCCCACCGCGTGATCTTCATGGATGCGGGGCGCATCGTCGAAGACGACAAGACGGAGACGTTTTTCAGCACGCCGCGCTCCGAGCGCGCTCAGCAGTTTTTGTCGAAGATACTGCACCACTAGACAACCTCTCCCGGTCGGACGCGGGCAGCAGCCTAGCGGCTGGCACAAACAATCGCCGTGCTCCCGCGCCGCTGCGTCGGCGGTGCGGCCAACGTCGCGCGTAACCGCCTTTCATCCGCAAACGTCGCACACTGGTCCCGTGTGCGTTTGTTCTTGTAGCTTGATTGTGTAGAACTGGCGTCTACCATTTTAAGCATCCAGTACGCAGGTACCCGCGGGGGCAGGGACGATGATCGCGGCCGGCGGCGTGCCGGTGTCACGACGGTATTTCCGATTACGACCTCAAGTCCCCACAGAACGTATCACGGAGGAAGATTATGACCGCTAGAGCGCCGCTCATCGTACTTTCCCTGCTGTTGTTGCCGGCTTGTGCCACCAAGATCTACGGCACGGTGCAACTCGTCGATAGCCAACAGCGACCGATCCCAAGCGAAAGTCCGAGAGGAACGGTGGTGAACATGATCAACACCAGCGCCGCGCTCGAGCAGGCCTCGGCATCGGCCACGGCGGACGAGAAGGGCGAGTTCGAGTCGCCCAAGGACAGCCTGAAGCCCGGCCTCTACAAGGTCGAGGCCGCGCGCATCGGCTACGGCACTCAAACTCAGACCGTCGACATCGGCTCCTCCACGAGCCGGAAGGTCGACTTCAGGCTGCAGAAGATCCAGGAAAGCAAACGCAAGTCGGTGAAGGGTTCGGTCACGGACGAGGACAAGATCGTCAATCCGGGCGAGGTGAATATTCAGCCGCCCGCGTTGTAAGCGTGTCCGGCACACCTGCCGCATTCCAAAGAGACAGCAACGAGGGAACTACGATGGTCATCAGAAAGCTCCGCGTGCTTTCACTGTTAGCTGCGTCCGTCGCGCTCGGCGCGTGCGGCCAGAAGCTCGACCTCGAAGTGAAAGCGCGCATGGACGGAGCGCCCGCGGCGCAGGCGAAGGTTACGGTGGACGGCGAGGCGCTTGGCCAAACCGATGCCCAGGGCGCATTTGCGCAGCAACTGAAGAAGAAGGCCGGCGCCGAAGTCGAGGTTTCCGTCACCAAGGAGCAACCGGGCTATCGCATCGAACCGTGGAAGAGCACGTTCTTGGTGAAGTTGCCGAAGGACGGCCAGACCGATGTCTATCGCCTGGAGGCAGAACTGAAAGCCGTGCGCTACGTAAGCTTGCACGTGGCCGATAAGGGTGCACCCGTCGCCGACGCCAAAGTCACGATGGGCGGCGCGGCGGCCGGCGCCACCGACGCCAAGGGTGAGCTGGTTTACCTATATAAGGACCAGCCGCGCGCGGGAACCGAAGTGCGCGTCAGCAAGGATGGCTACAGCGGGTACAAGCAGACGCGCAGCTTAGTGCCGGGCGAAGTTATCGACGTGGCGTTTCAGCGCCAGGCGGTGGTTGCCGTGCGCGCGCTAACCGATGAGTATGGCCGCACCGGTGGCGTGCCCGGCTTGAGCGTGAGCGTGAACGGCAACCCGGTAGGCAAGACCGATGCCCAAGGTCAGTATCATTACGTCTATAACGGCGAGCCCGGGAAACTCGTCACTATCGCAATCGCCGCGCCCGGTTACGTGCCGGCTGAATTCAAGACATCGGTCAAGCTCGAAGGCGAGATTCCGCTGCAACGCTATTTCTATCCGACCTCGCCCAAACCGATTCGCCTGGGTGTCTATCGCGTCATTGGCAACACGCCGGGCGTGGACCTGAAAGAAGTCGCAGCGCAAACGGAACAGACCCTGACCTCGCAGTTGTTCAAGTTCCCCGGGTTCCGCGAAGTGCCATCAGCGCAACTGCAGGCGGACGTCACGAAGAACAAGCTCAACGTCGATCGCATCGCCGCCAAGGGTTGGCAGGAAACGCCGCTGCGCGCGAGCGTCGACATGATGGTATTCGGCAGCATCGCCAAGGACGACGACGGCTATGTGATCGAGGCCAAGGTCCACACCGCCGGCGGCAAGATCGTCGTATCGGAACTGGCGCGCGCCCGCAGCGAGGGTCGAGTCCCCGGCGCCGTGCGCGACATCGTAAATAACATCATCGAACGCTTTCCGCTCGAGGGCACCGTGATCGGCGCCGACGGCGAGCGCCAACGTATCAATATCGGCAAGAGCTGGCGCATTTCGCGCGGCACCGAATTCACGCTGATGACGCCAAAGATCGCCGACGGCCACATCGTCGGCTATCGCGAAACCGGCCAACTCGAGGTCAAACGCAGCGACGACAGCGCCTCGCTCGCCGACGTCATCGCGCTCGAGACCGGGGAAAAAGTGAAGGTCGGCGATCGCGTGGTGCGACGCATCACGCGCGACGGCGAGGAAGCCGGCCAGCGCACCTACGTGCTGCTCACGGCCAAGGGCGGCGTCGGCAACAATGTTATTCCGCTCAATGGCGCCAACGTTTATCTCGACGGTAACTGGGCCGGCAGCACCGGCGCCACCGGCCAAGCGGAGATACCACTGCGCTTGAACCGTAACTACACGCTCGTGCTGTATCGCCACGGCTACCAACAGGCGAGCGAGAAGATCAAGATCGCCAAGAGCGGCGAAGCGCGCGAGTTCGCGCTCGCGGCCAACAACGCCTTGTTCAAGGTGGATTCGCAACCGGCGCCGGCCAATGTCTCCATCGATGACGAGCAAGTCGGCAAGACGCCGATCGCCGACGGCCGTCAGGTCACGCTCGGTTTCCACAACGTGCGCCTGAGTTACAGCGAGGACTATCGCGACTTCTTCGAGGTGATGGAATTCAGCAAGAAGGAAGAGGACCGCACCGGCGATCGGCGGATAGTTCTGTACAAGGACTTGCTCAAGATCGGCGACCGCCTGCATCAGAAAGGCGACGTCGACGGCGCCATCGCCGCCTACGCCGGTACCGAGCGCGGCCATCCCGACTACGCCGAAGCGCACCGGCGCCTCGGGCGGATTTATCTCGACGACAAGGACGACTATGACCGCGCCATCGCCGAGTTCGAGGCAGTGCTGTCGATGCCCGAAAACCAGCAACTGATCTACAAGCAATTCGCGGTCACCTTCACCAACCTCGGCCACGCTTATTACGAGAAGGGCGATCACGCGGTCAGCAACGACCGCAACGCCGCTTCCGAATACTTCGCCAAGGCGGTCAAGGCGCTGCAAACGGCGCGGCAGAACACACGCTTCTTCCCCAACGCCGAATACGACGAGGCGATCCACGACACCTATTACTATACGGCGCTGTCGTACCACAAACTCTATTTGATTACGAAGCAGCCGAACGTGCAGAACAGCGCGAGCTTGGCGTGGCGCGAGTACTTCGACTTCTTCCCGAAGAAACTCGAAGGCAATCCGGAGTTCGAGGAGGCACGCGAGGCGGCGCGGCGTTATCGCGATCAGGTCGGCGAGCTGTAAGCGCCACCGCCGCGATATCACCGCGATGCTTCTGCTGCGGCGCTCGATGATCTTGCTCGCCGCGTTGGCGCTGCCGGCCGGGGCCGACGACGAACCGGCGGCGGAAGCCGTCGGCGTCGAGCCCGAGTTCGTGCGCCCGCTGGTGCCGATCGCCGCCGGGCGTAACGATTCGAACCCGCTGTGGTCGCCCGATGGCGCGCTAATCGCCTTCGAGCGCAGCCGCGGCGACGACAAGGAGATAGTGATCGCCCGGGCCAACGGCGACATCACTCAGACGATTTATCAGCATGCGAGCGCGGCGCCGGGAAAAAACGCGTTCTTTTTTCCCGGCGTGATCGAGAAGAGCAGTTACAACGCCGGCATCAGCTGGTCGCCGCGCGGCGAACGCTTCGTGTACATGAGCAACGCCGGCGAGGGTAACTACGACTTGTATTTGCACGAAGCCGACGGGAGCACGGTGCGTCTGACCGATCACAAGGAAAAGGATGGGCACGCGCACTGGTCGCAGACGGGGGAGCGCATCGTGTTTATTTCCGGCCGCAGCGGTAAGGGCGATGTGTATCTGCTCGATCTGGCGGCGAAGACCACGACCGCGCTCACGCGCGGCGAGCAGCCTTACCTCTACCCGCAATGGTCGCCGGACGGCACGCGCATCGCGGTGATCCGCGGCACCAATGAAAACCACGATGTCTACGTGCTCGAGCCCGGACGTACTCCGCCCGCCCCGCCGCGCCCGCTTAGCACCTGGCGCTATGACGATCTACGCCCGGTGTGGTCGCCGGATGGCAAGCGCATCGCTTTCTATACCAACTACAACCCGGCCGGCGATCCCAAAACCTGGGCCATCGCCGTCGTCGCCGCCGACGGTTCCGATCCGACCGAAGGCGAGGGTCTGGCCGCGCGCATCGTCGCGACCGACATCATTCCCGACGTCGAGCGCGGACCGGCGTGGATGCCCGACAGCCGCCGCATCGTCTACGTGCGCAACGAGAAGCAAGCCTTCAACCCGATCTACATCGTCGACGTCGATCAGCGCAGCAACGACCGGCTTCGCACCGAAACCAAGATCAACCACGACGTCAATTGTTCGCGCACCGGCGTGATCGCGTTTCGCGCGCAGGTGGATCAGTGGGACCAGATCTTCGTCGCCAAGTTGAAGGAGGCGCCGTGACGCGCGGCGCCACACCGGCGTTGTTGCTTGCGCTGATGGTGTTGTCGACGGCGCTCGTGCGCGCGGCCGATGATCCACTCGCGACGGCGACGAAACTTTACGACAAGCGCCGTTACGAACAGGCGGCACGGTTGCTGGAAGAGGCGCTTCCGCGTCTCGATGAGACCAAGCGCGCGCAAGCGTTGCTCGTGCTCGGCACCATCTATCTGCGCGCCGCCGATTTGCATCAAGCGTTCGCACGCACGGCTGGGGTCACCGAGATCGACTATTTGGATAAATTGGCCAAGACCGGCATCGAGGGCCGCAGTCGCTATGTGCGGCTTTACTTGGCCGAGGCGTTGCTCGCGCGCGGCGACACCACCGAGGCCGGCCGTTACTTCGATCAGTTGCGCGCCGATGTCGGTGTCGACGCCGCCTATCTCGCGCTTGCGCAAGTCGGTC
>JBGPCS010000020.1:0-14646 GCA_041481875.1 Sulfurifustaceae bacterium | reverse complement strand
ATAACGCGGCGCTTTACTGATACCACGTAACTCGCATCGGGCGGAAGTAACGAGGGCCATGACCGAGACCGTCAAATCGGATCTACCGAGCGTTATCACGACGCTCGCACAACTCCGTCGACAACAGCCGACCTACGTCGTGCGCGGCGATCGTTTCTACGCCGCCAAGTGGTCGCTGCCTCCGCATCGGGTGGTGAGCGGCGAATGCAATTTCGATCACATCCTGCTTTGCTGCCTCGACGGAGAGGCATCGGTCGCAACGAAAACCGTCGACGGGAAGGCGGTTCGTAAGCACACGCATCCCGGAGACGTCGCGTTCATCCCAAGCGGCGAGGTCGCGCACTACGCGCTTGAAGGTGGCATCGTCGTGCTGGAACTGTACATCTCGCCCGCGCTCGTCCAGCAGTTCTCGGAGCAACACACCAAAGGTGGACGCGCCGTATCAATACGGCCGGTTTTCGCCGAGGAAGACCTGTGGCTCGCGGGTTACTTCCGGATGTTGGAGAGCGAAATCAATTCCTTCCGCGACACCACACCGACGCTCGATGCGCTGCTGCTCGGTCAAGCCCAGCAACTCCTGCTTGGACACTTGTTGCGTCGCTATTCCGATTTGAGTCTGATCTACGCGGGAACGCTCGACCCGACGCGGGCGGGATATGCGCTGCGGCCCCATCTGCAGCGACGCGTCACCGATTTCATCGAAGCGAACCTCCGCTCCGACATACGCCTCGGCGATCTGGCGCAGCTTGCGCATCTCTCCGAACGCCACTTCATCCGCGCATTTCGGGCGGCGATTGGTTGTACGCCGTATCAATACGTGCTCGAGAGGCGATTGCGCGCGTGCGCCGAGCTGCTGCGCGATCGTCCCGGCCTTCCGATCGCCGATGTTGCAGCCTCCATGGGTTTCAATAGCCAATCCTATTTCGCGACGAAGTTCGGCGAGCGCTACGGCGTTACACCGTCCCGCTATCGCGGAAAGAAAGTATCGCTCGGGTTTTTGATGTTCCAGGCTCTCCAGGATTGGTTAGATTTCCTGGAGCTGGATTTCCTATCGGATATCCTTGGCGTCGTGCAGTATGCGTGTGCGTAGCACCACCCGCTGAGGGTACGTCTCGCCCAATCAAGCAGGAGATCGTGATGCTGACGCGCGGTCGGGCGCGCGAGCGCGCTAGCGTACTTTCGCGCCCGTCACTAGGCGAAGCGGTTTCGCACCTGTCGAGCGGTTGAGCATCGAAACTTCTGTCACCGGCGGATCGCTCGGCGCGGCCTTCTTCGGCGCCTCGATCTGCGTTTTTTCCAAGCGGAACACTCCCACCACGCTGACCAGTCGCCCGGCTTCCTGTTCGAAGGAATTCGCCGCCGCCGCTCCCTCCTCGACCAGCGCCGCGTTCTGCTGGGTAACGGTCTCGAGTTGAGTTAAAGCTTTGCCGATCATCTGCATGCCGGAGTTCTGTTCCGTCGAAGCGCTGGCGATGGCGCCGATCAGATCGACCGCGTGGCGTATGCCCCCGACGGCACGGTTGACGGCTCGTTCGGCTTGCGCCACCAGCGTCGCGCCTTCGGTGACGTGTGCAGCGGAAACCGCGATCAGCGCCTTGATTTCTTCGGTCGCCTTGGCGCTGCGCTGCGCGAGCGCGCGTACCTCGGCAGCCACGACCGCAAACCCACGACCCTGCTCGCCGGCGCGCGCCGCCTCGACGGCGGCGTTCAACGCGAGAATATTCGTCTGAAACGCGATACCTTCGATGATCCCGACGAACTCGGTCATGCGCTTCGCGCTGTCCTCGATGTCAGCCGCCATAGTCGTCACTTGCTGCATCGCCCGCGCCGCTTCTTCCGCGCGCCCGCCCACTTCCTCGACCGCGACGCTCGCGGCGCGACAAGTATCGGCGTTTTGCCTCACGGTCGCGGTCAGCTCTTCCATGCTCGCCGCCGTTTCCTCCAGCGTCGACGCTTGCTCTTCGGTGCGCTGCGAGAGGTGGGTGTACCCCTTGGCGATCTCGCGTGAACCGGAAACGACGCCGTCGGCGCTGGCACGCACTTGGCGGACGACGTTGGTAAAGTTCTGATGAATCTTGGCGAGCGCTTTGTTGATCAGGTGTCCTTCCAAGCGCGCCGCCTCGGCGGAGGGATCGACTTTGATACTCCAAGTCAGATCGCCGCTCGCGAGTTTCTGGCTCAGGCGCTGCAAGTAGCCGGCGCTTCTGGTTCCCCAAGAAGCAAGCGCGAAGTATAAATACGATCCGCCGGCGAAACTTGCGAGCGTCACTGTGGCGAGCGCAATCGAGCTCGATGACTGCAGAATCCCCGCGACGCCCGCGTCGGAATGAGCGGCGGTGGCGAAGAATGTTAATGCCGGCCCAACTAAAAACGGAACCCCAAAGATGAGCGTCTTGATCGCGTAGCTCATTCGGACATTGATCGCCAATACCGGCAGCAGCCACAATCGCTCGATCGGGCTCATGAGATAGTTACGCGCCGCCGTGTGGCGATTCCCAATTGCCATCTCATAGTCGGCGGTGACTTGGTCCTGCAGCCGAAACACACCCGCCACGTCCACCAGTCGCGCCGATTCCCCCGTGAAGGATCCGGCCGCGGCGGCGCCATCCTGCACCAGCGCTGCATTCTGTTGGGTAACCGCCTCAAGCTGGGTCAAGGCCTTGCCAATCATCTGCACGCCGGCGTTTTGTTCCGCCGAAGCGGCGGCGACGGAACCGATCAAATCGACGACATGGCGTATACCGGTGACCGCGCGATTGACCGCTTGCTCGGCCTTCGAAACCAGCGACGTGCCCAGCGCGACCTTGCTGGAGGAGGTTCCGATCAGTGCCTTGATCGCTTTGGTCGCTTCGGCACTGCGGCCCGCGAGCGCCCGGACTTCAGCCGCAACGACGGCGAAACCGCGGCCCTGTTCGCCGGCACGTGCCGCTTCCACCGCCGCGTTCAACGCGAGAATATTGGTCTGGAACGCGATGCCTTCGATGATGCTCACGAATTCGGTCATCTTCTTGGTGCTTGCCGCGATGCGCCCCATCGTGCTCGTCACTTGCTGCATCGCCAGCGCCGCTTCCTCCGCGCGCCCGCCCACTTCTTCGACCGCGACGTTCGCTTCGCCGCAATTGTCGGCGTTTTGCTTCACGGTGGCGGAGAGCTGTTCCATGCTCGCGGCCGTCTCCTCGAGCGTTGAGGCTTGCTCCTCGGTGCGCTTCGAAAGATCGGTGTAGCCGAGCGCGATCTCGCGCGAGCCGTTGGCAATGCTTTCGGCACTGGAGCGCACCTGGCGGATGATGTTGGGGAAGTCCTTGTTCATCTGGTTGAGCGCCGTCCAGACGGTTTGCCCTTCGCTTCGCTGGCCCCAACCGGGGAGGAAATGCAACGAAAGGTCGCCGGCACCGACTCGGTCCAACAAGATAGCAAGGCTGATCAAGGCGCGCCGATTCACGACCGCGATGGCCACATACATATAGATGCCGCACAGAAACATTCCCGATCCCGCGAGGGCGAGAATCGAAGACAGCGATACGTCATCGCTTGCGGCAACGAAGTTGGGTGCGACTTGTAGGAAAAGCGCAACGCACCCGAGCTGCGCAATCGATAGCGACGCCGCGACTAAGGTGTAGTTGACTAGACTGCGCCTTCGCTGGAACAGCGAAAATGCCGGTCCGAAGAAGGTTTTCACGATGCTGCCCCCGTTGTTGCTCTCGAAAATGTCGCAGGGTCGGTATTCAGTCTGGAGAGCAATACGCGTGCCACTAAGGTTAGCTCTTTTGCAGCGAAGGCGACCGTAAAGACAGGCTGAAATGGGCAAATTGCTTTCAATACCGTTGAGGGTTGGTGTGGCACTAACGTTGGAGCGATTGCGGTTCTTGTCCCCAAAGTCCGAGACGTCAATATTCCGGCGCCGGCGACAAGGTAATGCGGCCACGGCATTCGCACCAGCGAGGGCGATAGGATTTGACAAGGTTCGGCAGTACTTGAACAATGCGGAGGCCATTTCTGATGGAGGGTCCGTGGCAAGAACCGCGCTTCCGACCGAAGGAGCTGTCATAGACGCCCTTTCCACTATTACTCAGCGTCGACGATGGCAGCCCGTTTACGTCGTACGCGGCGATAGCGGGAACGATTTCTACGCCGCGAAGTGGAAGCTGCCGCCGCACCGCTTGGCGACCGGCTGCATGTTGGACCACATACTGGTTTGCCACGTCGAAGGCGTGACATCCGCCTCCAAGATTGCGAACGGCTCGACGGTGCGCAAGCACTCCCATCCCGGCATCGTCTCCTTCATGCCAAGCGGCGAGCACGCCGTGTATGTGCTCGAAAACCAGAGCACGTTTATCGAGTTGTATATTTCCCCTGATCTCATTCGGCGGTTTTGCGAGCAGCACACGAAGACCGGTCGCTGCGGTTCCATTCAGCCGTTCTTTGCCGTCGAGGACCCGTGGCTAGGCGGATATTTTCGTATGCTCGCAAGCGAAATCGAGACCTACGGCGACTCCGCGCGCCAGCCCGACGCATTGCTGCTTGGTCAGGCGCAGCAACTCGTGCTTCGCCATCTGCTTCGGGCGTATTCGGACGTGCGCCTAGACAGCCACCAAACCGAACGACCGAAGGGACCCTACGCGCTGCGGCCGCACTTGCTTCGACGCGTCACCGACTTCATTCGCGCGAACCTAGCCGCCGACGTATGTCTGACGGATCTCGCCGAGCTAGTTCATTTGTCCGAGGCGCACTTCATCCGTTCCTTTTACGGGGCGACAGGCAGTACGCCCTATCAATATATATTGCACGAACGCCTGCGCAGCTGCGCCGAGCTACTGCGCGCCGACAACGGACTCTCGGTCGCGGAAGTCGCGAAGTTGATGGGCTTCAAGAACCAGTCGCACTTCGCTACGAAGTTCAAGGCGCGCTACGGCGTGACGCCCACACGCTATCGTCACGGAAGCTAGGGCCCATGTCCCGTCCTATTTTCTGCCCAGCCGGATTTTCACCGGCGGATCGCGGGCGCTTTGACGGCTTTTTCTTTCCCGAGCGAGCCACCGCGGAGATTCTCGACCAAAGATTTGAGTTAAGCTCACGCTGGCGATGAATGCGGCAAATGTCCGTCGCGGCGCCGATTCCAACGTCGCGCCAGCGGACCAACTCATTCGGGTGGCAATTGGCCCCGTGAAAGCTAATATTTGAATACTGGTGAGCGTTTCAACGTACAGCGCCGAAGCGGCGCGCGCGTTGCGGAAGCGATGCCATTAATTGACAAAGCGCGACAGCGTTTCGACAATCGCGCAACCGAAGTTGGGGGAGGACGAGTGGCAAAGACCGAGGTTGCGGCCGAGGCTAACGTCACGAACGCCATATCAACTCTTGCGCATCGGCGCCGATGGCAGCCGCTGTATGTGGTGCGCGGAGACATGGCGAGTCGTTTCTACGCGGCCAAGTGGAAGCTACCGGCGCACCGCGTCGCCAGCGAGTGCGTGATGGATCACATGTTGATCTATCGCGTCGAGGGCTCGACGCCCGTCTCGAAGATCATCGGCGGCCAAACCCTGCGCAAGCATTGTCATCCGGGTATCTTTACGTTCGTCCCGAGCGGCGAGCGCGCGCAGTACGTGATCGAAAACGATAGCACCTTTCTCGAGCTGTACATTCCCCCGGCATTGATACAACGGTTCTCCGAGCAACACGTGAAGAGCGGGCGCTGCGCGTCTATTCAGCCGTTTTTCGCCGTCGAGGATTCCTGGTTAACCGGCTACTTTCAAATGCTGACGAGCGAAATCGAAACGTACAACGAGTCGACGCGCCAGCTCGATTGCCTGTTCCTCGGCCAGGCGCAGCAGTTACTGCTGGGACATCTGCTGCGCACTTACTCCGACGCCGGTCCCGCGCACTTGCATGAGCTCGATCGATCCAAGGGTGGATCTCCGTTGCGACCGCATCTGCTTAGAAGGGTCATCGATTTTATCCGCGCAAACCTTGCCGCCGATATCTATATGAAGGATTTGGCGGAGCTGGTTAGCCTATCCGAGGCGCATTTCATACGCGCCTTTTACGCCGCCACCAGCAGTACTCCCTACCAGTACATACTCGAAGAACGACTGCACGTCTGCGCGGAGCTGCTGCGCGCCGACAATGTGCTGTCGATCGCCGAAGTGGCGAATTCGATGGGCTTTAAGAGCCAGTCGCATTTCGCCACAAAGTTCAAGGCGCGTTACGGCGTGACACCGACCCACTATCGCCATGCCGCGGAAGCGTAGCCGGGCCGGGCGCTCTTCCGCCTACCGCTCTTTCCAATCTCCGACTTTGCGCTCCGTTCGCACGGCTGCCGGGTCACGTAGCCATACTCATCGCCCTTAATTTTGACGTGTGTCAATATTGGCGTCGCGGCTAGTCGATACCCTCCCGGGCGTGCGGAATACCGCGCCGGGTCGACTGGCGCGTCACTAGCGGGACCTGGGCCGACCGACGAATCATTTTCGCCGCAGCCCGATCCCGACCGTTCGCTGGATCGTCCTAACAAATCGAACAGGGAAGCCAATATGAACTGGATTTACATCGAGAAAGAGAACGCGCGCACCCGCGCCTTCGAATCCATCTGGACCCATGAGCTTGACGCTGTGTTCGCCGACGTAGCCCACTATTACGACCGCGCGAATATCTTCGCAAGCCTCGGTCTACTGAACAGCCTGCGGCGGCGATTCATCTCGACGATGGACACAGCGGCCAATCAGAAAGTCTTGGACGTGTGCGCCGGCACCAACGTGATCGGAATCGATCTCCTGAGGCGCGAACCGAGTCTCGAAATCTACGCCCTCGATAAGAGCGAGGCAATGCAGAAGGTCGGCCGAACCTTGGCACGCGGTCACGATTTCCATATCAGCGCTTCCATCGGCGACGTCCACCGCCTGCCGTTTCCCGACAATTACTTCGACGTCGTGACGCTGCAGTGGGCCACGCGACACTTGCGGGTCATCGAAGTGTTCTCGGAAATTCGGCGGGTTCTCAAACCGGGCGGCCGCTTCTATCATTGCGACATGTTACGACCGGCGAATAAATTCATAGAACAGGCGTACTGCCTCTATTTGACCGCGTGCGTATCGCTGATCTCGCGCGCATTTCGCAGCGGCGCCGCGGCGTTGCGGTGCCGGCGCTATTTCATCGAAGCGATCCGCTTGTTTTATTCGACCGATGAGCTTTCTCACCTCCTATCGGAACTCGGGTACTCGGGCGTCGTCGGCAAGTCCGTGTTGTTTGGGACCGTGGCATTCCATCAAGCCCGCAAGGCGTAGTCGGATCGCCGCGCACGACATAGACCGTGGAGCGCGCGGTCCGCGCGAAACTTATACGGACGGCGCGCTCCGGAATTCCAATCGAATCGCTCCAGAAAACGACGCCCGATGTCCGATGCCGAATCACGCGTTGCGCGCGCCGTCCGAATCGCCGGGAGAACGTGATTCCCTGGACGTCAATCGTCGCCGGCGCGCAGTATAATGCCCGCCGCGGGTGTGCCCGGCGCCAAAATCGCGGTAAGCACCCCTGAACGGAGCTGCAGCACCAAGAGGTGGATCATGAGCGAGCAACAAGTACTAACCGAAATGTCCAACGGCATCGGCACGATCACGTTGAATCGGGCAAGCGCGTTAAACGCGTTGTCGGAGCAGATGATGCAAGAATTGGTCGAGGCGTCCGCGCGATTCGAGCACGACCCTGCGGTGCGTTGTGTCGTGCTGCGCGGCGCCGGCGACAATTTTATGGCGGGCGGCGATGTCAAAGGCTTCTACAAAGCGCTGAAGGAGACTCGCGATGCGCATGTCGGCGGCATGGAGCGGCGAATCGTGGCCACCCACCAGTTTCTGTATCAATTGCGCCGCATGCCAAAGCCCGTCCTGGTCTCGATACAAGGCGCGGCCGCGGGCATCGGGTTCAGCTTCGCGATGGCCGCCGATCTTGCGATCGCTGCCGACGACGCATTCTTCACGCTGGCCTACCGGCACGTAGGGCTTTCGGCCGACGGCGGTGCGACCTACTTTCTTCCGCGCATCGTCGGCGAACGCAAGGCGCTCGAACTCATACTGCTCGGCGAACGCTTTCCCGCGGAAAAGGCGCTCGAGTTAGGTCTCGTCAATTGGGTGGTCCCGCGCGCGCAGCTCGCGGATGAAACCTCGAAGATCGCCCGCAAACTCGCGGACGGACCGACCGTGGCACTCGGTGTGGCGAAGCGACTGGTTCGTTCATCGCTCGACAACACCTGGGACGCGCAATCGCATCGCGAAGCCGAAGGTATGGCGATCGCCGTCGCGACCGAAGACCATCTCGAAGGCGTTACGGCGTTCGTTGAGAAACGCAAACCGGCGTTTAAGGGCCGCTAACGCGCTCGGTCACGCGCGCGGTGTCGCGGACAGCGTCGGCGCTCAACGCACGGCGAATGTTTCGCGACGGCGGCAACGTTGCGTTCTGAATCTGAACCGCCGGCGCCGGCTTGCGAAAAAGCACGTGTATCCAGCTCGGGCGAGGTTGGACGAATCGCGCTTGGGCGCTATTCAGCCAGAACGCGGTCTTGGTGCATACCTTTTGGAATAGATTCCGCGGCGGCGGCTCGCGTAAACGGGCACCGCAATGGACGCAACTCTCTTCTTGCGAGTAAGTTCCATACGGATTACCGGCGAAGTCCATCAGGAACGTCGAAACCGCATTGGTCGCCGCCTTCGTTCTCCCGACCAGCGTCACCTTTTCCACGTTCAATCCGGGAAACAGATTCCGCAAACGTTGCTCATCGAAAACATTAACGTGCCCCCACGGAGGATTCTTCTTCCCGCACGTGTAGCACGTCGTGCGAGAAACACGAATATCCTGGCGGTAGGGAACACCGATGAGCAAATGCTTACGGGCGACCCTTTGCAATTCCACGCACGCCTGTTTCAGTAGGGGCTCCGGTATGTGTTCCAACACCTCGGTGCACATCACGCAGTCGAACGAGTCGTCGGGATATTCCAGCGAGGTAATATCGCCTTGCACCGCGACGACCCGCGCATGCCGCACCTCGGGTTTCTTTTGATCGAGCGCCGTGACGATCTCAAAATGATTCGCCAGCATGGCGGACAAGTGTCCTTCCCTCGCACCGGCGTCAAGCACCGACCCGCCCTCTTTCGGCACCAGCTCGATCAGCTTTTGGATTCGATTGAGTTCCCGGAAACTTGCATGCTTGATTGGATTCGTCTTCATCCCTTACCCTTCAATCCCAGCCACAACGAGGCGACTTGAGCTGCGCATGGTAGGACAACGCGGTCTCTCTGGCAAATTCACGTGCCAGCAGCCAATGTCGACTAGCGCACGTTGAAACTTTTGCCTCTAGCTACGCGACGGCTGGATTAAAAGCGCATCGACGCATTGGCTCGCCGTTCGTCGGCATTGGCTTCCATCAACCGTGATGAACTTCGCGCCGTACCGGCCGGCGTGCCCTAGGACGTCGACCTCCTCACACCTGAGACTTCGGTCCGTCGAACTCAACCGGCCGAAACGGATCGCGGTTGACATGCAAATGAAATATATCGGGGCGGGCGTAGTGGCCGACAACGTCCAGCGTGCGCTTGGCGAGGCCGACCGCTTCCAGATCGACATCCGCGTAGAGGATGCCGACTTCGCGCCGCAGCGGCCCCGCCACGATCGTGCCGCTGGGATCGACGACCAGCGAGTCGCCCAAATTCACCCACTCCTCGGGATTCGGGTACAACTGCGTCTTACCGGGAAAGTCATCGGGTATGTCACGGCCGCGAACCGCGACGCCCGCCGCCAGCACCCAGCACCGGCCCTCGCGCGCGATGTGCTGGAAAGTGGCGACGGACCGATCACCGCAATCGTAGGTCGGCGCCACGTAGACTTCCACGCCCTGAGCGTAAAGCGCGTAGCGCGCGAGCGGCATTAAATTCTCCCAGCAGATGAGCGAACCGACGCGCCCGCACGGCGTATCGACGACGCGCAGCCCGGTCGCATCGCCGAAACCCCATACCATGCGTTCGGGATTCGTCGGCATGAGCTTGCGATGTCGGTTTAGCAATTGGCCGTCCGGCCCGATGATGACTGCCGTATTGTAAACAGTGCCACGGCTAAACTCGGCGTCGCGCTCATTGATGCCGCACACGATGGTTACCTTGTGTTCGTTCGCCGCGGCGCACAGCGGCGCGAGATCTCCCGCTGCAAGATCGATGGAATTCGCGAGCAATTGCGCGTGCAAGCGATCGTAGAGTGTCGCGTCGGTGCCGGGACGCAATCGCCAAATCCACGACGGATAGCCGGGGATATGGGCCTCGGGAAACACGACGAGCTTCGCGCCACCGGCGGCTGCTTCGCGCACGGCGTTGACCGCGCCTCGCAGCGTTTGCGCACGATCCAACAGCGCGGACGGTTTCTGGACGATTGCGACACGTGGCACGGTAGATCTCCTTGGCCCGATGAAGGCACTGAAGGCGGCGGTTTGCTTCGCGTCATTCTCAACGCAGTCGGCACGCCGTTCCAGTACCGGTGGCGGCGTCGAGATAAGGGAATCAGTGCTGACCCGCGCTACCGCTGGCACATCGGCATTCCCGCGCGGGCGCGTTCGATCTCGATAACTTAAGATAAGCGTCTTTCAGCCAACGTGGGGAAACACCCGATGAGCGAAACGATCGGTTTTATCGGCGCCGGTATGATGGGCGAGCCGATGGCGCGCAACTTATTGCGGGCGGGCTTCGCTGTGAGGATATTCAATAGAACGCGCGACAAGGCGCAGAAGCTCGCGAACGAAGGCGCCGAACTCGCGCAAACGCCGGCGGACGTGACAGTGCCGAACGGTATCGTCGTCACCATGCTCGCGAACGATCAGGCGGTGGAGGAAGTCGCGTTCGGGCCGAACGGCTTCGGACCGCGGCTCCGCGATGGCATTCACCTCTCCATGAGCACGATTTCGCCGGCGACAGCGGAACGGCTCGCGGCCAAGCATCGCGAACACGGCGGCCACTACGTCGCGGCACCCGTGTTCGGACGCCCGGACGCCGCGGCGGCGAAGCGGCTATGGATCTGCACGTCGGGCAACGGCGCCGCGAAGGAGCGCGTAAAGCCGGTGCTCGATGCGCTTGGGCAGGGCGTATTCGATTTCGGCGAGAAACCCGGCGCCGCCAACGTGATCAAGGTAAGCGGCAACTACATGATCCTCGCCGCCACGCAGGCGATGGCCGAGGCGTTCACGCTCGCCGAGAAGAACGGTATCGCCCGCACCGACGTCGCCAATCTATTCGGCAAGACTCTCTTCGCCTGTCCGGTATATCAAGCCTACGGAAAGTTCGTCGCGGAGAAAAATTACGAACCGCCGCGTTTCAAACTCGCGCTCGGGTTGAAGGACATCAGCCTGATGGTTGACACCGGAAAGGCCAGCGAAGTGCCGATGCCACTCGCCGACCTCCTGCAACAGCGCATGCTCGCCGCGGTGGCGAAGGGCCGCGGCAATCTCGATTGGTCGGCAATCGCGCTGTCGGTTTCGGAGGAGGCGGGACTCAAATAAGCCGCGCGCGCGCAAAAACGCCACGCGTCCTATGGACGCGACTGGGTCGGTACGACGTAAAGGAGCGCGAGCAGCGCGTGGATCGCGAGACTGATCCACACGTTCACGAACGCAATACCGGTCGCAACCGCATAGAGAATCGGACCGGCGAAGTACTCGCGCGTCACGCCGCTCACCAGACCTTGGTCGACATCGGGTTTGATCAGACGACGACCCGACGCCGCATAGAACCAAAGGGCGTTGTAAAAAATTGCCGTCACGGTGAGCGTGCCGCCGTAGAACACGACGGCGACCGTCTGGTCCGGAGTGGGTAAGTACTCCGCGAGCACGGCGGTCGGGAACGGTAAGAACGCGACGCAGAAAAGGAGCCCGAGGTTAAACATCGTCAAGGCATGATTGGCGCCGCGTACATACCGAAAGATATTGTGATGATTCGCCCACATGATGCCGATGATGAGAAAACTGAGCGCGAACGCTATGTAAGAAGACCAGTGGCTAACCAGCGCGCGCCACAACCCATTTGCGCCGGTCGCCTCCAGGCTCGGCACCTTGATCTCCAGGATGAGCAAGGTAATGGCGATTGCAAACACGCCGTCGGAAAACGCTTCGAGACGCTCCACACCACGCACTTCATATCTCCCGTTTTTCGCTGCCGGCGCCATGTCGCCCTCGTGAGATCTACGGTAACCTAATCGTACCGCGCGAGTATTGTAAGCGATCGCGTGCACCCGCAATCTTCCGGCTGACGGATAGAGTTCCGTGTCGAAACGCGCCCGACTCGAACGTCATTAAGGTCGAGCACTCAGATACTTCGATCAACCGACGATGGAGATAAACCCATGAAGTACACGATCCTGATTTACGAAACCGCGGCCGATTTCAGCGCGCGCACGGACACAAAACGGAAAGACGCGCTAATCGGCGCTTATCGCGCCTATAGCAAGGCGCTCACCGATGCCGGCGTGATGGTCGGCGGCACGCCGCTACAACCGCCGCGAGCGGCGACGACGGTCCGCCAGCGCGACGGCAAACGCCAGGTGCAGGACGGTCCGTACGCGGAGACCAAAGAACAACTCGGCGGCTACTACGTCGTCGAAGTACCCGGTCTCGATGAAGCGCTCGAATGGGCCGCACGCTGCCCCGCCGCCGCGACCGGCGCGGTCGAAGTGCGGCCAGACGGGCTGTAAAGCGACCGGCTGGGGACACGACATCGACGCGCGCGAAACAGCGGAGCTTGCCGCGCGCAATTCCTACGGCAAGCTCCTCGCGTATCTCGCGGCCCAGTGGCGCGACGTCGCGGCGGCGGAGGACGCGCTCGGTGACGCGTTCGCCGCCGCGCTCGCCGCGTGGCCGCGCACCGGTATTCCGGACAACCCCGATGCTTGGTTGCTGACGGCCGCGCGCCGGCGCTTGATCGACGCGGCCCGACACACCAAAGTCGAAGCCGCAAGCGCGGTAACGCTGCGCGTCATCGATATCGCCGAGCACGCCCGCGATGAAATGGTTTTCCCGGACGAGCGCCTGAAGCTTCTCTTCGTCTGTGCGCATCCGGCGATCGACGAATCCGCACGCACGCCGTTGATGCTGCAGACCGTACTGGGATTGGATGCAGCGCGGATCGCGTCCGCCTTTCTCGTGGCGCCGGCGGCGATGGGTCAGCAACTGGTGCGCGTGAAAGCAAAAATCCGCGACGCCGGCATTCGTTTCGTGATTCCCGAGGCGCACGAGCTACCCGATCGTTTGCAATCGGTGCTCGATGCGATTTACGCCGCGTACGGCAGCGGTTGGGACGACGTCAGCGGCGCCGACATGCGACGCAAAGGCCTCGCGGAAGAGGCGCTCTGGCTCGGCCGCTTGGTCGTGCAGTTGCAGCCGGATGAACCCGAGGCGAGCGGCTTACTTGCCCTGATGCTTCATTGCGAAGCCCGGCGCCCAGCGCGCCGCGATGTCGGCGGTCGCTACGTCCCGTTGACGCGACAGGACGTGACACGTTGGTCACAGCCGATGATGCAAGAAGCGGAGCAACTTCTCGCGCTCGCGTCGCAGCGAAAGAAGCCGGGCCGCTTCCAATTGGAAGCCGCCGTCCAATCCGCACATGCGCAACGCGCCGCAACCGGCCACACGGACTGGGAGGCGATTGCATTACTCTATGAAGGATTGCTTCGTATCGCCCCCACCATCGGCGCGCGCGTCGCACAAGCCGCGGCGCTAGCCGAGACGCGCGGCGGCGCAGCCGCCCTCGCAGCAGTCGATGCGATTCCATCCGACACGGTGAGAACCTATCAGCCGTATTGGGCGCTTCGAGCACATCTATTAAAGCGCCTCGGTCGGACACCAGAGGCCGACGAAGCCTACGCGCGCGCGATCGGCTTGAGCGAGGACCCGGCGGTGCGCGACTTTCTGAACGAACAAGCGTCGGCGGTCGAATAACTAAAAGGCGACCTCGAACAACCGCCTGAATGTAGGTTGGGTGCAGCCGCGCGAGCGGCGGAACCCAACAACGTATTATTTGTTTTAGCAACTGCTCCGGAGACCGCGCGCCCGTTGAAGGTCGACCGCCTGACTACCGCTCCTACTGCTCGACGGGCATCTTAATCACGTAACTATATGGGTTACACTGGAGAAGTGATTCGCCGCTTTAAACACCAGGGAAGATTATCACTGAGAGGTAAGTCACCATGCGCATGCACAATCCGCCTCATCCCGGCCAAATCATTAAATCTCTTTGCTTAGAGCCGCTGGGTTTAACCGTCACCCAGGCAGCAAAGGGTTTAGGCGTTAGTCGCAAAACGTTATCCGCAATTCTGAATGGTTGTGCCGGCATTTGAGTTAGAGTGCCAAGAAGGTCGTCTGGAGAAACCATATGCCAGGGAACCCCTCCGCGTTCGTTTCCTACTCTTGGGACGATGATGCGCACAAGACGTGGGTGCGTGAATTCGCCGCCCGACTCCGTGCCGATGGTGTTGCCGTCGCTTTGGATCAATGGGAGACAGTACCCGGAGATCAACTCCCCGCATATATGGAACGCTCGATCCGCGACAATGACTTCGTCATCCACGTGCTCGGCCGCTGGACGCCGAACCACATATCCGCCGTGATATACGACGGCGTCGGCTTCAGTT
>JBGPCS010000019.1:0-15005 GCA_041481875.1 Sulfurifustaceae bacterium | reverse complement strand
GACCCCCCTATGAACATACCTGTTGGTTTTAACGGTACTGGCCAACGGGTAGCTAAATAGACCAACGCCAACACTCGCTGCGCCAAGAAACATGGCAGGCGAAACCTGTCGCGTCAAGTTGAATGCGACGCGTGTTCGGCCCACAGATCGTGAACATCCGCCCGTGTGACGACGACCCGGCAGAAATCCCCTACCGCCAGCGGCGGCGGCGGAGAGACGCGCACGACACCGTCGATGTCCGGCGCGTCGGCCGCGGAGCGCGCGATCGCGGCGCCATCATCAAATTTGTCTATGAGCACCGTCAGTTCTTGTCCCACTTTGCGCGCGAGCCTAACGCGCGAGATGTTCGCTTGTTTGGCCATGAAGCGTGCGCGCCGCTCTTCTTTGATTTCTTCCGCCACGGCGTCGGGCAGGGTGTTTGCCGCCGCGCCCGGAACCGGCGAATAGGCGAAGCAACCGACGCGATCGAGCTGCGCCGCGTCGATGAACTCGAGCAGCCGATTGAAGTCGTCTTCGGTTTCTCCCGGAAAACCGACGATGAAGGTACTGCGCACCGTCAGTTCGGGACAGATCGCACGCCACTCGCGCAAGCGCGCGAGCGTGTCTTCCGCGCTCGCCGGTCGCTTCATGGCGCGCAGGATGCGCGGACTCGCGTGCTGAAACGGCACATCGAGATACGGCAGAATCTTCCCCGCCGCCATCAGCGGTATCACGTCATCGACGTGCGGATACGGATAAACATAATGCAACCGGACCCACACACCCAGCTCACCGAGCGCTTGCACCAGCTCCGTCATCCGCGTCTTGATCGGCCGGCCGCGCCAAAAACCGGTGCGGTACTTGATATCGACGCCGTACGCGCTGGTGTCCTGCGAAATCACCAGCAACTCCTTCACCCCGGCTTGCACCAGCGCCTCCGCTTCCTGCATCACTTCGCCGATTGGGCGGCTCACGAGATCGCCGCGCATCGACGGAATGATGCAGAACGTGCAGCGGTGGTTGCATCCCTCCGCGATCTTGAGGTAGGCATAGTGGCGCGGCGTGAGCTTAATGCCGCCCGGCGGCACGAGATCCATGAACGGATCGTGAACCTTCGGCAGGTGCGCATGCACGGCGTCCATCACCTCGGCCGCCGCGTGCGGGCCGGTGACGGCAAGCACCTTCGGATGCGTGCGCCGCACGATGTCGCCCTTCGCGCCGAGACAACCGGTCACGATGACGCGCCCGTTCTCTTGCAACGCCTCGCCGATCGCTTCGAGCGACTCCTCGATCGCCGCGTCGATGAAACCGCAGGTGTTGACGACGACCAGATCGGCGCCGGCGTAGTCGGACGAGATCGCGTAACCCTCGGCGCGCAATTGCGTTACGATTCGCTCCGAGTCGACCAACGCCTTGGGGCAACCGAGGCTCACCATGCCGACGCGCGGCACGGCATCCGCGGTCGCCGGGGTTTTTGTCGAAGGCTTCATCGGCTACTCGACTTTGATGTAAGCAAACCCTTGGCGCTGCAACTCGGCGAGTCGCACGACGCCCGAGGGCACGAGCGCAATCCCGGCCATCAGCTTGGTCTCGGGGAGCCGCACCTGCTTACGCGTGATGTCGCAAAGCTCGAGTGTCACCCCGTACACGTCGTGCAAGGCGATGAGACGCTCGCGCAGCTCGCGCCGCCGCTTGGCGAGCGCCGCATCCTCGGCGAACGGTGTCTTCGCCAATTTGTCGTCGGTCACAAATCGAATGCCATGCGCCACGAATACGATGCGCACGTCGTAGTCGATGAGACCGGCGCGATACGTTTCGACCATGTTGCGCACGCTCGTCAACATCGCGCTGAAGCGCCGCGGGTCGGCGAAATCCGCGTGATAAACCACTTTCGGTTCGTCTGGCGGCGGCGCCGTCGCGTCGTTCGTTTCCGCCGCGTGCAGCCCCGCTGTCGCAAACCATAGCAACAGCGCGACGCCATGATGGCGGCGCCACATTGCGACTCCTCCAACGTTCATCATCGGATCTGCTCCTATCGCCTTGCGGGTAATGCTTCTTTGATGGCGTGAATGCGCCGCTCGCGAATGCGGGCGCCAACCGCTTCTCCGGTTAGGCCTTGCTCGGCCGCCTGCGCGGCGATCCCGGCGGTATCGACCGTGCGCGCCGCGGCAAACGCGCGCGCCAGATCGACGCGCTGCGGATACGGCTTGGCCTCGAGCCCGGTGCGGCCGCGCGCGTCCGCTTCGCATGTCACGGCATAAAGCTCGACGCGCTCGGGCCGGCGAAACGCGTCGAGCGCTTCCAGCAGCTCCAGCACAGTGGAGGGGCGCAACTCCGCAAGCCGATGGCACAGGCCGTGATGCCGCGCGACCAGCAGCGCTAGATCGCGATGCTCGTTCGGCACGCGCAAGCGTTCGCAGAATTTATCGATTAGCTCGACGCTGCGCGCCTCATGCCCGACGTGGCGCGGCCACTCCGCGCGCGGCGTCGTGCCCTTACCGACGTCGTGCATCAACGCCGCGAAGCGCACGCGCGTATCCGGCGGGAGTCGCGCCGCTTGATCGATCACCAGCATGACGTGCACGCCGGTGTCGACTTCCGGGTGATGCAGCGGCGGCTGCGGCACGCCGTAGAGCGCGTCGAGCTCGGCGAACAGGCGCGCCAGCGCGCCGCACGCCCGCAATATCTCAAAGAAGCGCGACGGCGTTTCTTCGGCGAGCGCGCGCACCAGCTCCGCCCACACGCGCTCGGGCACCAAGTGATCGATCTCGCCGGCCTCCACCATCCCGCGCATGAGAACCAGCGTCTCGTCCGCCACTTGAAATCCTCGCGGCGCGAAGCGCGCGGCGAAGCGCGCGACGCGCAATATGCGCACCGGGTCCTCGGCAAATGCCGGCGAAACGTGGCGCAGCCGTCGCTGTTCCAAGTCACGCGCGCCGCCAAACGGGTCGATCAGCCGGCCGTCGAGCGTTTCGGCCATCGCATTGATCGTGAGATCGCGCCGGCGCAGATCATCCTCGAGCGTTACGTCGGCCGCCGCGTGCACGACGAATCCTTTGTACCCGCGGCCGTGCTTACGCTCGGTGCGGGCGAGCGCGTACTCCGCTTTCGTGGTCGGATGCAGGAACACGGGAAAGTCGGCGCCGACCGGGCGAAAGCCTTGCGCGATCATCTCATCGGGCGTCGCGCCGACGACGACATAGTCGCGGTCGACGACCGGCAGCCCGAGGCGCTTGTCGCGCACGGCGCCGCCGACCAAATAAATTTCCATCGTTTACTCCGAAATCGCGCGACCGACGTACTGATGGGACGGAAACCCTCGACACTCCAACCTGCGGCGCCAATCGCGTTCCAGCCGGTGCGTTTTCATGGCATCGTCAAATTCAGGGCACGACGAGATTGTGGCATAGTGCCGAGCGCAAGGGGACCTATGACCGCGCTTCGTTTTTCGCTCGCTGCCCTAATCATTCTGCCGCTATGCGGCTGCGCGAACGTCGGCTACTACGCGCAAGCGCTGAACGGCCAGCTCGAGGTCTACGCGCGAACTCGGGCCATCGAGGACGTCATCGCCGATCCCAACGTCGCCGGTGCGGTTAAGAACAAGCTCGCTGAAGTCCTGCGGGTGCGCGCCTACGCGAGCCGCGAGCTCGCGCTCCCGGACAACCAGAGCTACCGGGTGTACGCCGATTTGAACCGCCCTTATGCGCTGTGGAACGTCTTCGCGACACCCGAGCTGTCGCTCAAAGCCACCGAGTGGTGCTTCATCGTCGCCGGCTGCGTCGCCTATCGCGGCTATTTCTCGCAGCACGATGCCGAGGACTTCGCAACGACACTGCGCGCCGAAGGCGCCGACGTCTACGTCGGTGGTGTCGCGGCGTATTCGACGCTCGGCTGGTTTCGCGATCCAGTGTTGAACACGATCATCAATCGGCCGATGCCCGAGGTCGCCGGGCTCATTTTCCACGAGCTCGCGCATCAGCGGCTGTACGTGCAGGGCGACACGGCGTTCAACGAATCGTTCGCCATGACGATCGAGCTCGAAGGCGTGCGCCGTTGGCTCAACGCGAACGGCGCGAGCGGCGACTACGAGAAGTACGAAGTGCAGGCGAAGCGCCGCGAGGAGTTTGCGGCATTGATCGCGAAGCATCGCGGGCGGCTCGAAACACTGTATGAATCCGGCGCGAGCACGACGGAGAAACGCGCCGGCAAGACGCTGATTTTTGGCGAGCTGCGCGCGAAATACACGCAAATGAAACGGCGCTGGAACGGCTACGCGGGCTACGACGGCTGGTTCGCGCAGGACTTGAACAACGCGCACTTGATATCGCTTGGCATGTACCACCGCCACGTCCCCGCGTTTCAGGCGCTACTCGCGCGCCACCAAGGGAATCTCGCGGCGTTTTACCGAGCGGCGGAAGAACTCGGGCGTCTCCCGGCGAACGCGCGCATCGTCGCGCTCAACGCCTACTTGGCGGCGGCGGCAACCGAGACACCGAAATTTTAGTTTCCAGCGCAGGAAGGGTCTGAGATATTAATTCTCACCGCAGAGGACGCGGAGGGTTTGGTTTGGTTTGGTTCCTCCGCGTCCTCTGCGTCCTCTGCGGTTAAGATCAATACTCAAACCTTTTAGGAGCTATCTTAACGCGAGGAAGCTCGGCGCAACTTGTTCCATCGATGTCGGCTCTATACCGAACACCGATTGCAAGGCGTTCGCGCCGGTACATACGCTATCGAGCGTGAGCGAACGATAGTTGTCGAGCGAGAACGGCTTTCCCGGAACGAAGTCGAACAACGTCGCTTGCAGCCGCGACAGACGATCGTTCAATCCGAGGATTCGCACGCGCCGCCCTTGCAGCGCCGCGATGTAGGCGACGATATCTCGCAACCGATAGATTTTCGGCCCGCACAGATCGTAGCGCGCGCCGAACGCGCCGTGCCGAGCGATCGAATCGGCGAACGCGCGGGCCACGTCTTCCACGTGCACCGGTTGCAGGCGGGCGTTCGGACACGCCAGCGGAAAGACGGGTGTGAACTTGAGCAATGCGGCGAAACGATTGAGGAAGCCGTCGCGCGCGCCGAAGACGACTGACGGGCGAAAACTCGTGACGTGCACATCGGGCGCGGCCGCGTGCGCCGCGTCCTCGCCGAGTGCCTTGCTGCGTAAATAGTGGCTCGGCGCTTGCGGCTGCGCGCCGAGCGCGCTCATGTGCAGCAGCCGCCGCACGTTTTCCGCGCGACAAGCGCCGACGATCTTCGCGGGAAGCTGCGCGTGCGCGTGACTGAAGCCGGCGCCCGAACGTCCGCGCTCGTTCAAAATCCCAACCAGATTGATCACGACGTCCACACCCTTGAACTGGCGCCGCAAGAACTCCGGGTTGTGCACGTCGCCGTCGGTGAGCACGACGCCGGGAAGCACGAGCATGTCGCGATGCCGCTCGCCGGCGCGCGTGAGAATATCGATCCGATGTCCGGCGGACGAGAGTCGCGCCGCCAGTGCGTGACCGATGAAACCGGTGCCGCCGAGCATGCAGATCGTCAACGCGGTCATGCGGAAGATGGCGCGACTATGATCGCCCGGCCGGCGCGCGCGGCGTCACGGCCGGCATCCGATCGCTCAGCCGGGTCGGACGGCGGCCGAGGCGATATTCGTAGACCGCGGCGAACGCGAGCACGTTCTTGACGTATCCGCGCGTCTCGCTGTAGGGGATCGTCTCGATCCAAACATCGGCGTCGCGCGCGTCGGGGGGAATCCAGCCGCTGACGCGATTGGGCCCCGCGTTGTAGGCGGCGGTCGCCAATACCTGGCTGCCGGCGTAGCGTTCGAGTACCTCCTTCAGATAGCCGACGCCGAGCCGCACGTTGTGCTCGACCGTCAGTAGCGCGTCGTTGACGCGGCCGCCGAGCTTGAGTCGGCGCAAGCCCTCGCGGCCCGTGTTCGGCATGAGTTGCATTAGCCCGATCGCGCCGGCCTCGGAGCGCGCGTCGACCACGAAAGCGCTCTCCTGGCGCACGACACCGTAGACCCAGCCTGAATCGACTTTGTATTCGGCCGCGCTCGCCTCGATGATCCCGCGATACACGATCGGGAAGCGCAGTTCGAGATCATCCGGGTGGCCGCTCAGCGCGACCGTCTGGATCGCGCGATCGTACCAACCCCACTGCCGCGCGACGACGGCGGCGACTTGCAGCTCGCGGTTGCCGAGATTGCGGATGGCCCATTGCCATTGGCGGCGCGCGTCCGGAATGTAGCCGAGCGTATACAACTCGCGCGCCGCTTGTACGGCCGGTCGCGCTTCCATCACGGTGGTTTCTTCCGGAGTCGCCTCGACCGAAACGTGCTGCATGGAATACTCGCCACCCACCCGATCGGCGGCGAGAAAGCCATAGTAATCGCGCTCGCGCGCGAGCGCGGTGTAAATCCCTCGCGCCGCCGCGCTCTCGCCGTTGCGCTCCAGGATGCGCGCGTTCCAATAGCGCCAGCGCGTGCTCTTTTGCTCATCCTCCGGTAGCGCGGCGATGAAGCGCCGCGCGGTGTTCCATTCGCCGGCCCAAAGCGCCGCGTACACGCGCCAGAGCTTGAGCGAGGCGTCGTCATCGCGAACGGAAACGGCGGACAGCCACTTGAGCGCGAGCGGTGAACGATTCTGCGCGGCGAGGATGCCGACGTAGCGCAGCACATAGTCGTCGTCCTCGCCGAAAAATTCATAGCGCTGCTTGAGCCGCTCCCACTGGTGTACCGCTTCCTCGGGATCGCGGTATGCCAGACGAACGATGCCGTGCTTGACGATCATGCGCGCGACCGGCGTTTCAACCGGATAGTTAAGCGCTTCAAGCTCGTGCACCGGGTTACGGTGCATCGCTTGCCAACGTTCCACCCACGCGCGCTCCTTCGCCGGCAGACGATCGGCGACTTCGTGCGCGAGGGAAAGATCGCGCGCCTCCATCGCAAGACGAATGCGCTCCCACACTTTTTCGCTCGTCATGTAACCGGCCTTCTTCCACGCGGCGAAGACCGGTTCGCACGCGCCCGGCAGGCGCCGGCCGGACAGCCATAGTTGCTCGACGCGCGGCATCAGCGTCGCCGGCGGCTCCGAACGCTTCAACTCGCGTCCTAGACGCAAGCACGCGAGCTCGGTGTCTCCCGGAATCTCGGCGTACTCGCGCGTGAACGCCGCCCAGTCGCCGCGTTCGGCGAGCACGTGCAGCCACTTTTGCCGCACGAACTCGGCGAGCGGGGTCTGGCCGTTCTCTTCCATGAATTTCCGCAGCGTTTGCGCCGAGGATCGATCGACGCGATCCTTTAAATATTCGTACTGCGCGTAGCCGCGCAGAACATAGCCGTCGAGACGCTTGAGGTGTTGTAAGTAGCGCGCCTCGTCGTTGGCGCGTGCCGCAACGATCGCGGCGGCGTAGCTCTGGCGCTGCGCCTCGGTATCCGGCGCCGACGGATCGGCCGGACTCGCGGCCGCGAATAGCAAAAACATGCAACCGAAAAGAAATCGAGGCATCATAGTAATGAATGATAGCTGATCCCTAATTAATTCCCGCGAAAGCCGACTATATGGACTCGATTAATCCCGCAACCGGAGAACGGATAAAGCAATTTCCCGCTTGGGATGAACGGATGCTCGAACGCGCGCTTAGCGACGTCGCCGCCGCGACACCGGCCTGGCAGGCGACGAGTTTCGCCGAGCGCGGCAAAAACCTGCGCGCGGCCGCGGCCGAACTGCGCGCTAACAGCGCGCACTACGCCGACCTCATTACGCTCGAGATGGGCAAGCTCGCACGGGAGGCCCGCGGCGAAATCGAAAAATGCGCGAGCGGTTGCGACTACTACGCCGAGCACGCCGAAGCGTTCCTGCGTGACGAAGCCGTCGCGAGCGATGCCGGCAAAAGTTACGTCGCCTACCAGCCGCTTGGCACGGTGCTCGCGATCATGCCGTGGAATTTTCCGTTTTGGCAGGTGTTCCGCTTCGCCGCGCCGGCGTTGATGGCGGGCAACACCGCGCTCCTGAAACACGCCTCCAACGTACCGCAATGCGCGCTCGCGATCGAAGAAATATGGCGCAAAGCCGGGTTGCCGGACGGCGTCTTCCGCACGCTACTCATTTCCGGCAAACAAGCGCAGCAACTGATCGGCGATCGGCGCATTCACGCCGTCACCCTCACGGGTAGCGACATTGCGGGGCGGCAGGTCGCGGGCGCGGCCGGCGCGCACCTGAAGAAGACGGTATTGGAACTCGGCGGCTCCGACGCGTTCGTCGTGCTCGACGACGCGGATCTCGACTTCACGGCGACGCAAGCGGTCGCGGCGCGCATGCAGAATGCCGGGCAAAGTTGCATCGCCGCCAAACGATTCGTGCTGGTCGATTCCATCGCGGACGATTTTCTGACGCGCTTCCAGTCGCGGCTGGAGCAACTGCGGCCCGGCGACCCCACGCGCGAGGAGACCACGCTCGCGCCGCTCGCGCGCGGCGATCTGCGCGATGATCTGCATCGGCAGGTGCAGGACTCGATCGCCGCCGGCGCGCGCGCAACGCTCGGCTGCAAGCCGCTCCCCGGCCCGGGTTTTTACTATGCGCCCTCGATTCTGGACGATGTAAAAGTGGGCATGCGCGCCTACGACGAGGAATTTTTCGGTCCAGTCGCGATCGTGCTGCGCGCGCGCGATGAAGCCGACGCGCTGCGCCTCGCGAACGACAGCCGCTTCGGTCTCGGCGGCTCGGTGTGGACGCGCGATCTCAAACGCGGCGAGCGCTTCGCCCGACAGATGCAAGCCGGTTGTTGCTTCGTCAACAGCATGGTCAAGAGCGATCCGCGCCTGCCTTTCGGCGGCATCAAGGATTCGGGCTACGGACGCGAGCTATCGCCGCACGGGATTCGGGAATTCACCAATATCAAAACGATGTGGATCAAGTAGGGGAAACTCCAATTGATTTCCCCTCTCCCCCGGGAGAGGGGTTGGGGTGAGGGACACCGTGCGGTTCTTGCACCGTCGCGCGCCGCGGCAGTGTCAGCGCCCGGGCATCTGCGCCGGTCCGCGCAAAAATCCTTGACTGTCCCGCCGGCCGCACGTTGAATATCGGGCAACGGAGATCGCAGCCGATAACAGGGAGGTGCAACGCGTGATTCCCGTGGCCGTACTGCCGGCGCTTATCGCGCTCGGCTTCAAGCTGGCGCTGTTCGGCTATTCACTGAAGTGCGAGGCCGAAAACGCCGCGCGCTACTCGAACGTTCGCGGTCTCCAGGCCCGGCTTTATCTGCTGTTCCTGTTCAGCCTGTCGGTGCAGAACGTGGCTGAGATAAATTTTTTGACGAGCGAGACCGCATCGGTCGCCGAACCTTGGGGTAGGTTGTACTTCGGCGCTAGTATCTTTGTGCTCGTCTTCCTGCTGCAGTTGGCGTTGCTGATCGGAACCGGCTGGCGCGCCGGCTCGAGCAAGGCAGTCACGTGGGGAACGGTTCTCTTGTATTTGCCGGCGCTGACTTTGGAGATATTGCTTTGGCGCACGTCGCTGTTCGTCGCCGGCTTCGAGCCGATGGCGTACACATATACCAAGATTCCCGGTCCGTTGTTCTTTTTGTGGGAGTCGTTCGTGGTTAGCTATTTGTGCACGTCGGTGCTGTTGCTCGTGCACGGCGCTCGGAGACAGGTCACCGCCCTTCAGCGCATGCAGAACAAGCTCATACTGATCGGACTCATTCCCCCCATTGTCATCGCAATCGGCGTCATGATCTTGCAGCGTTTCGGATTTCGTACGTTCAACACCACGGCGACGCTGCCGCTGGCGTTTACGTTCTTCATCGTCGCGACGGCGTACGCGATTTATGAGGATCGCCTGTTCGACGTCGCTTTCTATGTTCCGTGGTCGAAAGTTCGCAAGCGCAAATCCGCGCTGTACCGGCGCCTGCGGGCGACCGTCGGCGCGACCGCGGCGATGCGTTCGGTGCATGACGTGCTCGATGGCGTCGCCGACGCGTTGCGCTGTCAGGTCGTGTTGTTAGGCGGCCCGCGGACGGCGGTCGCGACGGCGAAGACCGCGGCGGCGATGATCGGCGACGGCGCGCACGCCGCGTTCCCCCGGACCGCGTTGCGCGAGATCGACCGAATCGTCGTGGCGGAGGAAATCGCGGCGTCGCACCCGGAGCTGCATCGCCTGATGCGGCGCCACCAGGTCGGCGCCATCGCGCCGTTCCGCGGCCGAAGCGCGAGCGTCCCGCAGTGGCTGCTGTTCGGCGCGAATTTCAGCGACGAAGTACAGACCGCGCTCGATTTCAAGCACGTCGAAGCATTACTCGATGGGATCGCGCGGCGCATGCGCGATGACGGCGCGCCGTCGTCGTCTGCGGTTGCCGAGGCGCTGCATGCTAAGCACGAGCACCAAGCGTTAGCGGCGAAACGGCGCGAGGAGCGCGAAGCGGCGCGGCGCCAGGCAGCGCTGCTGCGGCGCGAGCGCCTCGAGCTGCACCGGACGAACACCCAGGCGCGCAAGGGCAACACGCAAGTGGCTGTCGTGCGATCGAATTTGCCGCAGACGATCGCGACCGACAAACAAACGTTGCGGCAATATCTGGAGGAGTTCGAATCGGAGCTGATTCTGGAAACGCTCCTCCTTTGCCGCGGCGACACGGCCGCCGCCGCGATGCGGCTCGGCGTATCGGTGGAGACGTTCGAGTACCTTTGTACGCAGTACGAGCTGAGAGAGGGCCTCGGCGAGGACAGCGATGAGGATGAAGACGGCTAGGGAAACTCTGATTTATTTATTTCCCTCTCCCTTTCTGACTTATTTACGGGGACTGTGTAAAAACCCGCCTTCGAATTTTGGAGTGGATTTTCACAACGTAGGGTGCGCTGTGCGCACCAAAATCTTAAGATGGTTGGTGCGTGGAACGCACCCTACAGCTACTTATCTCAAAATCTCCATGTAGGGTGGGTGGAGCAAAGCGCAACCCACCAAAATACTATTTTGTTGTTGCTCCCCGGGGTGCAACAAAATCTGTCGCACCCGTTCAGCGGCGCATGCACGTTGCGCCGCTCCTGCGCATCCTGCGCTCGCGAGCATTCGTACGTCCATGTACAGCAAGTGCATTCGCGACAACCCCGCTCACCCGCTGCTCGCGCAGCTGCACCCAACCTACAGTAGCTGCGATTTTGAGATAGGTTCTAGTTTCTTCCCTTCGGTAACGCCGAGTCGTCGGATGTCCCGCACCGACAACCTTTTTGATGCTCGCGCAAAACTATGCTGCAATGCCGCCGTGGATTTGCCTCCCCGCGGCGTCCGCTTCGAGAATGGAGAATAATTCGGGCGCAAGGATCAGCGCTCACCCTGGTCAGGAGGCGGTGCGTCTCTCCTGGCTCATTACCAGGAGGTTACGATGTCGAAGTCGCGCATCCCTTCTCTCGCTACGCCCGACGACTCCGCACAACTGAACGAAGACAGGACTAAGCCGGAAAGGGAAAATCGATCCCCGTTCGGCCGCACCGGAACTAACTATTTCCTAAAGAACATTCGGCAAAAAAAATACGAGCCAACGGGTCGCAAGCCGTGGCTCGACGGGAGAAACCGTCTGGTTCGAGACACCATGATCGCTGAACCGTCCGATCGGCACGCTGCCGAATTCGATTCATCGTCCGCCGCGCAGAGCGACGGCAACAGGTACATTTACTCTCCGGGTCACAGCCGCATTTGCGGCACCGGCGTTTACCTCCCCGAGGAGCGCATCACGACGCAAGATCTGCTGCGCGAGATCGGCACGAAGAGTCGCTTCGGCATTCCGTATCACTGGCTCGAACGCGTCACCGGTATAAAAGAAAAAAGAATCACGCCGCCCGGCGTGTTGCCATCGGACATGGCGGTCGTTGCCGCGAAAGAAGCGATGGAGCGCGCCCGCGTTCTGCCGCGACAGATCGACTGCATCATTTATACCGGCCTGACTCGCGACTATTTGGAGCCAGCGACCGCACATGTCGTACAGGCCAAGCTCGGCGCGATGAACGCGGTGGTGTTCGACATCTGCAATGCCTGCCATGGGTTCATGAACGGCATCCACATGATCGATGCACTGATTGCGACCGGCCAGATAACTTATGGGTTGGTCGTGACGGGAGAGCAGGGAAGCTTGTTCGCTCGGCAGGCAGTGGAGAAGTTAGAGAAAACTAGCGAGCACAAAGACTTTGTACTGCACGTTGCCGCCTTAACTGGTGGTGACGCAGGCGCCGCTATGGTCATAGGCAGAAAGGTAGTGCCGGATAGCGGTTTTGTCGGCTTCTTGCTTCAATCGCAAGGACAGCACTGGCAACTCTGTACAGCTGGAGTACCGCTTGGCTCACAAGCGATGCTGACCGACATGCCGATTATCGTCGAAGAGACGACCAAGCTTGTCGTCAAGATGTTTGATGATCTCTTTCGGTCCAGACTAAAGTGGCGCGTAGAAGATCTGGCAAAACTCTTTATTCATCAAGTCGGCAGTCGGACATCCAAAATGTACACTCGCAGTACTGGAGTCCCGTTGACAGTGATGCCGCAAACAGTCGAAGTCTTTGGAAATCTGCTCACAGCGACGATTCCGTTGGGCATTCATTTATCCAGTTCAGAGCTAAAACGGGGTGACAAGATATATATTTCCAGTACCGGTAGCGGTATCAGTTTGGCGCAGGCCGGTCTCGTTTGGGATACGACTTGATTTACTAATCGTTTTACCCGCTAATAAACGATCGCCATTCCTGCGAAAGCAGGGATGGCAGATCGTATGTTGTCAGCGCTGATTCAGAAAATAACGAAAGCGCGAGCCGGAATTGCCCGCGCACACTAACGACGAACAGGGACGATTCCATGTCAATCGCAGCGATCTTCACACCTTACGCGCTGCCCGCGGTTTTATCCTTGATCGCGAAAGCAGCGATTTACTTCTATGCACGCTATTCGAAAGTTCACAACCTCCAAACGCGGCTGTACTTACTCTTTCTTTTTAGCCTCTCGGTTCAGAATTTGGCCGAACTAGGTGCTTTTGTCGCGAAAGCGGAATCGCTGGTACAACCGTGGAGCGGCCGGCTGTACTTCGGTACAAACATCTTCGCTGTCGTCTTTCTACTCCATCTAGCGCTGCTCGTCGGAAACGGATGGCGTCACACCTCGGACAATAAGATCCCCGCGTGGGGAATCGCGCTCCTGTATACGCCCGCGCTTTTCTTGGAGACGTTGCTCTGGGGAACGTCGTTGTTGGTCGCTGGGTTCGAGCCAATGGGATACACCTATACCAAGATTCCCGGCCTGCTGTTCTTCCTTTGGGAGTCGTACGCGATTTGCTATTTCTTCGTCGCGATGGGAGTGCTCGTTTACGGTTCGAGTACTCGGTCGACCGCGTTCCAGCGTTTACAGAACAAATTTCTGCTCGTTGGGTTGCTTCCGATCATTACGTTAGCGATCGCCGTTATCGTTTTGCAGCGCTTCGGATTCCACGGATTCAACACCACGAGCACGTTACCGATAGCAATCACGTTCTTCCTCGCCGTCACAGCACACGCCACGCATCAGCATCGGTTGTTCGACATCGAATTCTTCATCCCCTGGTCCAAGACCCGCAAACGCAAAACCGAGTTCTATCGGCGCATCCAAACGACGATGGGTGAGATCGCCGTGATGAACTCAGTACAGGAGATTCTCGATCGCGTCGCCAAAATTCTGCGTTGCCAAGTAGCGCTTCTCGGCATGCCGCAGCCGATCGTGGCGCCCGTTGCGGACCAGAGACGCGGAGCCGACGGCGATTCGCCGTCGGCGTTTCCCGAAGACGCGCTACGAAGCATCGCTCACATCGTCGTGACGGAAGAAATCGCCCAGACTCAGCCCGAGCTTTGCGGTCTGATGAAACGCTACAAGATCGGCGCCATCGTCCCGTTCGAGGGTTATGCGGATTTGTCGCCCCACTGGATGCTGCTCGGCGAGCACTTCAACCGCCAGGTTTATACGCCGCTCGATTTTCACTCGGTCGAGGCGCTGTTTCACCGTATTACCGACCGCTTTCTCGAAGACCGGCTGTTGCAGCGCGCCGAGCTCGAACAGCTCCAAGAAGAGAACGGCGAGATCGATCGCGAGATCGCCGAGATCGAAGCGGATACCGCGCAGATCAATCGCGACAACGCGCTGATGGAAGCCGCCAACCGGCGCCTGCGCGAAGACAACGCAGGGCTGCGGCGCGACCGGCTGCACGTGGTGAAGTCCGCAACCGCCGAGGAAGCGCCGGAGAAGCCGAGGACCCTGCAAGAGCGGCTGGACGAGGTCGAGGGCTTGTTCGTGGAAGCGGCGCTTGCGCATTTCAGTGGGGACATCGCCGGTGCGGCGCGCCGGCTCGGCGTCTCGCCGCGCACGATGCACCATCTCATGCAACGCCACCGCCCGGGCGAGTACGAGCCGCAAGAGTAGCGCGGCGCACATTCGCCGACCGCGGCGAGTTGGCGCCGCCGTTGGCAGGCGGTGATCCTCTTCTTTGCCGGTCCTGCCGACGACACTCCGCCTTGAGCGGGCAAGTCGGTCCGGATGTGAATACCGCAGGTAGAACTGAGCTGCTCCCCCCACGTGCCATCCTCAAAGCTACTGCAGGAGCACATGCCGCGCTGAGGCGCAGCGGTTAACGAAGAAGTCGGCACCGTCAGCTTCTTCTCATTTGCATCGGGCGAGGGTCAGTCCAACTCCGCGGGCTTTAAATCGCGGTGCTTCTCATACAGCGGATTCATCACATCGAGCAGCATGTAGCCCATAATTTTGCCAACCGCTTTTCGATAAGCCTCGAACTCCTCCGTACTGCATTGTTGCTTAACGAGCGCCACTGATGCATCGAGCTTTGCGCCGTACTCGATCATCAATTGGCTAACTTCCTTTGCAACCGCTTTTTCCCGGATCATTTGGATAGTCCGCTCCTGGCTGGCGGTGAGCCGAAGTGGAAACGCTACTAGGAGTCGGAGGGACTGACACTGTGGACCTAAAGCAGATCAAATCACTTGCCGAGCGGGATCAGTATGACGAAGCGCT
>JBGPCS010000018.1:0-15143 GCA_041481875.1 Sulfurifustaceae bacterium | reverse complement strand
GGGGCCACGCAAGCATCGAGCAAATCAAGCTTTCCGATCCGCCCTAGCTGCAGCGCCACCGTGCCATAGAGCGAAGGCAGCACCGCACGCAGCCGGTGTGCCTCGACCGCTTGGAGCGACTGACCCAGCGGCGTGTCGAACCATCGGACGATTTGCAACCGCGACGTTTGGGGTAGGTCGTTGACTGGCAGCGACGGGTCTTTCAGACTGCTCACCATGCCGACTGTTTTACACGTCCGCGCATTTCAGGACAACTATGTGTGGATGATTCGCGCGGACACCGCAGCGCATGTCGTCGCGGTCGATCCGGGCGACGCCGCGCCGGTGTTTGAATTTCTGCAACGCGAGCGCCTGACGCTTGCCGCTATCCTGTGCACGCATCACCACGCCGATCACGTGGGTGGAGTGACGGAGCTGACACGCGCCCATTCCGTTCCGGTCTATGGTCCCGCGAACGATGCGATCGAGGGCGTGACGGATCCCGTTCGCGACGGGGCAACCGTAGCACTTCCCGCGGTCGGCGCAAGCTTTCGCGTGCTCGAGATACCCGGGCATACGCTCGACCATATCGCTTACGTCAACGACGAGCTGCTTTTTTGCGGCGACACGCTCTTTGCCGCGGGCTGCGGCCGGCTATTCGAAGGAACGCCGGCGCAGATGCACCGCTCGCTGTCGCGTCTGGCTGCATTGCCGGAAACCACGCGGGTTTACTGCGGTCACGAGTACACGTTGGCGAACCTGCGCTTCGCACTCGCGGTCGAACCACAAAACGCCGACGCGATTGCATATCGGGACGAGGCGCAAGCGCTTCGATCGCGTAACGAGCCGACGCTGCCATCGACCATCGGGCGGGAGCGGCGGATCAACCCGTTCTTGCGCGCCGCCGTGCCGACGGTCCGCGGCGCCGCCGAGCGGCAGACCGGGGAGCCCCTGGCCGATGACGTAGCGGTTTTTGCGGCGGTCCGCCGATGGAAGGACAACTATCGCGGATAGGGAGAACCGACCGAATTGACGGCTCCCCGGGTTGTGCCTAGTATTGAGAAACATGCGTTACACAATAAGTAACAAGCAAGTCCTCACCTTTTTCCTGAGCCTCGCGATCCCCGCCATCGTCGGCGGATGTGCCGCCGTGCCCGAGCAAAACGCGCAGGTTACTTCACCTACCGAGTCACAGGCGTCTACGGTGGCCGCTTCGGCGCTAAAACCGCCGGCTGCGTCCGCCGCGGTAGCCGCGGGTGCCTCCGCGCCCTTGGCCGCTAAGGTGGCGTCGCCGATCATCATCGGCGAGCCGGGTCTCGTTCCCACCGGTGAACCGACGACTGCCGTCATCTCCGCCCTGCGGGAGGAACTTGCAATCGACGAGCCATCAGTGAGCGCGCCACCCGATAGTCTCTGGGCGCGCATCCGCGCGGGTTTGCGGCTGCCGAGGATGGAGAGCAGCGTTACCCGGCAGCACGAGCAATGGTTCATGGAGAACGTCGAGTTCCGCGAAGCGATGTTCGAGCGCTCGAAGCTTTATCTCTATTACATCGTCGAAGAGGTTGAGAAGCGCGGCATGCCGATGGAGATCGCGCTGCTGCCGGCGATCGAAAGTGCCTACAAACCCTACGCTTACTCGCGCGCTAAGGCGAGCGGCTTGTGGCAATTCATCCCCTCGACCGGCCGGCTGTACGGATTGAAGACGAACTGGTGGTACGACGGCCGCCGCGACGTGATCGCGTCCACGCGTGCCGCGCTGGATTATCTGAAAAAGCTGCAAAGCGAATTCAACGGCGATTGGCAACTCGCACTCGCTGCGTACAACGCCGGCGAAGGCCGCGTCGCGCGCGCGATCGAATGGAACCGGCGCAAGGGGCTGCCGACCGACTTCGTGCATCTGAAGCAGCTGCGGATCGAAACCAAACACTACGTGCCGAAACTGATGGCGATGGCGAACATCGTCACCGAACCGCAGCGCTTCGGCATTCAGCTTCCGGACGTGCCTAACGAGCCCTACTTCACCACCGTCGAAACGAACTCGCAGGTCGACCTCGGCGTTATCGCGCGCTTGACCGGCATGGAGGTCGATCAGTTGCACTTCATCAACCCCGGCTACACGCGCTGGACCACCGATCCCAACGGACATCACCACGTGCTGGTCCCGGTCGACAAGAAGGATGCGTTACTCGCCGGTCTGAGCAGTCTTCCCGACAGCGAACGCGTGCAATGGATGCATCACGAAGTAAGACGCGGGGAAACGCTTTACAGCATCGCGCACCGATATAGCTTGACCGTCGACGCGATCAAGACATCCAACAAGATCGGCGGATCGCTGCGCGTGGGGCAGGATTTGCTACTGCCGATTTCCGCCACGGCGAGGGTTGTGCCGATCGCCGCACCGGGAAACGCCAGATCGGTACGTAGCACCACGCCGGGAAATCAGCCGATTGTCCACAAAGTACGCTCCGGCGAAACCCTGACAAGCATTGCGCGTCGTTACAACGTGCTGGTCCACCAATTGGCCACGTGGAATTTCATGGAACCGAACGACGTGCTGCGTCACGGGCGCAAGCTCAAGATCTGGACCGATGACGGCCCGCAGGCTCATCACCGTCACCTCGACACTACCGTCTACGCATAGTCGCGCGAGGCACCGCCCTCGGAGTGCGCTTTAGTCCCGCCCTGGAATCGCTTCCAAGAGCTTGCGCGTATACGGGTGTTGCGGATCGCGATAGATCCGGTCGGAATTGCCGTACTCGACCATCTCGCCGTCGTGCATCACCAGAAGCTCATCCGACATATATTTCACGACCGAGAGATCGTGCGAGATAAAGATGTAGCTCAGGCGATACTCATCCTGCAACTCCTGCAGCAAATTCAGTACCTGTGCTTGCACCGAAACGTCGAGCGCGGACACGGACTCATCACAGACGATGACATCGGGCTTCATCGTGAGGCAGCGCGCGACGCCGATGCGTTGACGCTGCCCGCCGGAAAACTCGTGGGGATACTTATAGAACGCCTGCGCGTCGAGGCCCACGCGCTTGAGCAACTACATCGCGCGTTCGGTTCGCTCCGCTTCGTCCGCGCCGATGCCGTGAATGTTCATCGGTTCGAGCAGTATCTGTCCGATGGTGAAACGCGGATTGAGCGAGGCATACGGGTTCTGGAAGATGATCTGCAGGCGCTTCTTGTACGGACGAAATTCCTGATCCGTCAGCTTCAACAAATCCTTCCCGTCGAACCACACTTCGCCCCGATCGGCGGAGTTGAGGCGGATGAGCGCCTTGCCCATCGTCGTCTTGCCGGCGCCGGATTCGCCGACGACACCGAGCGTCTTGCCCTTCGCGAGCTTGAAGGAAATGTCGCGCACCGCGGGGACTTCGTGTTTGCCGAAAAGCCCCGCGCGCTGTACGAACGCCTTGTACAGGTTCTTCACCTCCAGCACGATCGGATCCCCCGGCGCGACTCCGCGACGACGCTCCGCGGTCGTCGGTAGTTTCGCTTCGCGCTTATTCAAAAAGTCCTCCACCACCGGCAGCCGCACCGGGCGCCGGTCGAGCGAGGGGCGGCACGCGAGCAGCGCGCGGGTGTAGACGTCTTGCGGGGCGTAAAATATTTTCTTCGCCGCGCCCTGCTCCTTGATAAGGCCATCGTGCATGACGACGACGTAATCGGCGATCTGCTTCACCAGGGCCAGATCGTGCGTGATGAAAAGGATCGACATGCCGTGGCGCTGCTTCAAGCTCATGATCAGCTCGATGATTTGTTGCTGCACGGTGACGTCGAGCGCGGTCGTCGGCTCGTCGGCGATCAGCAGTTTCGGTTCGCAGGCGATCGCCATCGCGATCATCACGCGTTGCTGCTGGCCGCCCGAAAGCTCGTGCGGATAATAGCGCACGCGCCGCTCGGCTTCGGGAATCCCGACTTCGCGCAGCAGCTCGACCGCGCGCGTCCACGCTTCGCCGCGGCTAAGCTTTCGATGCAGCCGCAGAGCTTCTGCGATCTGATTCCCGACCCGATACACCGGATTCAGCGAGCTCATCGGCTCCTGGAAAACCATGGAAATGTCGGCGCCGCGGCGCGCCTGCAGCGTCTTCGGGTCCTCGCGCAGCAGGTTCGCGCCCTCGAACCAGATCTCACTCTTCGGATCGATCAACGCGTTTTGCCGCGGCAGCAGGCCCATCACGGCCATCGCCGACACCGATTTGCCGGAGCCGGACTCCCCCACCAACCCGACGACCGAATTCGCCGGCACGTCGAAACTTATTCCTCTGACCGCGGTTACGACCTGATCTTTTCCGAGCCGGAAGGAAACGCCGAGATCGCGCACGGATAGCAACGCCTTACCAACGCCCGCCGTTTTCTTCTTGATCATTTTCGACTCGCCTTCGGATCGAGCGCGTCGCGCAATACGTCGGTGAACAATCCGAAAGCGACGACGAATACCGACATCGCCACCGCCGCCGCGGTCAATTGCCACCACTTGCCCAATACCAGCTCGGCCAATACTTCGTTGATCTGTATGCCCCAGGACACCAGGTCCGTGGGTACGCCGAATCCCAGGAAGGAGAGGATCACCTCGGCTTTGATGAACTCGACCACGAGTTGCGAGAGCTGGACGAGAATGAGATGGCTGACGTTCGGAAGGATATGCACGAACATCCGCCGCAGCGCCGACGCGCCGACCGCGTCCGCCGCTTGCACGTATTCGAGGTCGCGCTGCTTGATGTACTCGGAGCGGATCAAGCGATACGTGGCGGTCCAGCCGGTGAAACCGAGAACCAAAATGACCGTGCTGATGCCGCGACCGAACACGGCGGCGAACGCCAGCACCAGGAGGATGTAAGGTATCGAGGTGAACACGTTGTAGAACCATTCGAGCACGCTGTCGACACGACCGCCGGTGAACCCGGCGGTGGCGCCCAGCAACAATCCCACGATCACCGCGAGGATCGCCGCCCCAACGCCGACGGTGATCGAGATCTGTCCGGCTTTGATGGTTTTCGCGACGACGTCGCGTCCCCACTTGTCGCCGCCGAACGGCAACGTCCAGCGCGGCTCCGGCGTCACGCGCTCGTACTGCGCGGCGCGGCGCTCGATCTCCGCGTAATACGGCGCCAGCGGATCGACCGCCCGCGCGGCCGGGTCGACGCCGAGCGGTTCCGCCTTCACAAGGCTGTTACTGCCTTGCGGATTCGGATAGTCGGGAACGAAGCTCGGATTCGCGTACGAGACGCCGACCTCTTCGTTCCAATTCTTGGCGACGAGCCCGAGCGCCGCGGCAACGACCATCAATAAATAGAAACCCAAAATGACGATGCATACCCGTGCAAGCTTATCCCGCCACAGGCGCTGGCCGGCGCTATACCAGTAGCCGTGTGATCGATCCATTCCGCTATTTCAGTTGCACACGCGGGTCGAGCCGCTGGTAGAGCAGATCGACCGAGAGATTGACCAGCATCGTCAACATGCCGAGGTAGACCGTGATCGCCTTGATGACGGGAAAATCGCTGCGGTCCACCGCCAGGATCACTTCCCGCCCGAGACCGGGAATGGCGAATATTTTCTCGATCAGAAACGAACCGATGAACAGCGCCGGCAAACTCAGCGCGAGATTCGTGACGATCGGAATCGCGGCGTTGCGCAGCACATGCACTAACATTACCCGTCGCTCGCCCGCCCCCTTCGCGCGCGCCGTGCGGACATAGTCATGATCGGTTTCTTCGACAATGAAGGAGCGGTAAAGCCGCGTCGACGGTGCGATCGTCACCAGCAACGCCAAAAACACCGGCAGCGGGGCGTACGTCGTTAGGTTAGTCCAGAAACTGTCCGACCAGCCGATCATCGGAAACCATCCGAGCGTATAACCGAAGATGTACTGGCCGACGACGACGTAGAGTAAAAAGCTGATCGACATCGCCGCAGTGCATATCGCCATGATCGATCGGTCGGTGAGCGAGCCGCGCCGATAAGCGACCCAGAGCGCGAGCGAGACCGAGATCAATGCATCGAGCAACCATACCTGCCCCATGATGGTGATCGACACCGGCGCCTTTTGCAGAATCATTTGCGACACCGGCTCGTTCGTGGCCCAACTGCGACCGAAGTCGAACGTGAACACCTGCTGCACGAAAATCCACAGCTGCACCCACCACGGCTGATCCAACCCAAGCTGCTCGCGAATCGCGAGGATCTTCTCCTTGCTCGGAATCTTGCCGGCAAGAATCGTCGCCGGATCACCGCCGAACAGATTGAAAAGCACGAACACGAGCAGGATGACGCCGATCAATGTCGGCACGATCTGCCACGCGCGCCGTAGCAGATAGGCGCTCACCGCTCTTGTTCCTTTGTCGGCGTTGGCTTTACGGCGGCGCGCTTCCCGGTGATTTCCTGGAAGAAAGCCTCGGGTGAGGGTTTGCGACCAAGGAAGCGCTCGACGAGTTGCATCGGCGGTACTTGCCCACCGTTCTCCAGCACAATCGTGCGGAAGCGTGCGCCGACCGCCGGCTGCATCAAGTTATTGCCGAACGGCGACAGCATGTCGAGTGCGAGCACCTCGGACCACATGTAACCGTAGTACCCGGCGGCGTATCCGCCGACGATGTGACCGAACGTGCCCGGAAATTGCGTGCCCGGCACATGACCCACCGGCGTCTTGCCCTCCATCTCCGCCCACACCAGCATCGGGTCGCCGGGGTTACCCGAGGCGAGCGCCATGTCGTACGCGGCGTAGAGGCGCTGGCGGGCGTATTTGAGGCCCTGCCCGAATAGTCGCGCCGCCTCCATGCGCTCCACCAACGCCATGTCGACCGCCTTGCAGCTCGGACACGTTTCGTTGAAAAGGCGCAACGTGTCCGGGCGGCGCGTCCATTCCTCGTACATTTGCGACGGCGCCTCGACGAAATCGCGCCGCACGTTCGTGCCCGCATGCATCAGGTAGCGCGTCTTGGAAAGCACGTTGTGCATCACGTGGCCGAACTCGTGAAACAGCGTTTCGAGCTCATGCTGATCGAGTCCATCGCGGTTGAAATTGGTCACCAAGATCGAAAGCGGCGTGCGGCCGGTTAGCATCGACACGCCGCGCACACCGAATGCGGCGGCGTGCTTGTACTTGCCATCGCGCGGGAACAAGTCGAGGTAGAAGCTCGACAAGTACTTTTTGGTGCCGCGGTCGTAGACGTCGTAACCGCGCACGTCGGCATGCCACACCGGTAGCTTCACGTTCGACCGAAACTCGACGCCGTAGAGTCGACTGGTCACGTTCAGGAGCCAGGCGATCGTCGGTTCGGTCGGAAACTGCGCGCGCACGGTCTGCGGATCGACCGAGTAGCGCGCCATCTTGAGCCGTTGCTGATAGAAGAAGACATCCCAGCGACGTAGCGTTGCGTTCGCGTCGCCCGTGTGGCGTGCCTTTTCCGCCGTAAGCTCGGCGAGCTCGCGCTTCTCGACCTCCTCGACCTTGGAGCCGACCGTCACGAGAAAATCGTCCACGACCTCGGGCCGCTCCACCATCTTGCGGCGCGCGGACCAATGGGCAAAGCTCGGATAGCCGAGCATAGTGGCGAGCTGTTTGCGCAGCGCTATCACCTCGCGGAGTATTTCGAGATTCTGCTCGGTGCCGCGGCGCGAAAATTCGTATTGATAGCGCCGGCGGGCGTCCTCCACTTCGGCATATCCTAAGAGCGCGTCCACCTCTGGGTAGTCGAAGCCGATGACGTACCGACCTTGATCGTCGCGCTTCGCGGTGGCGAGGAAATCGGCCGGGATACCTTTGAGCTCCCCCGCAGTGAACGGCAGCTTGGTGTTGTTATCGCGCAGGTTGCGTGCGAAGTCTTGCTGTAACTTGTCCAACCGGTCGAAGATTTTTCGCGCGCTCTCTCGCTTGTCTTCCGGCAGGTTAACGCCGCGATCCTCGAATTGCTCGAGCTGGATCGCGCGCGCCATGGTATCGATCGCGTCTGACAGCTTGAGCGCCTTGAAGCGCCGATAGAGCGGCACGCTCTGGTATATCACGTTGTCCAACGCGGACAGCTTCAACACGCATTCCTCCGCCGCTTTGCGCACATCCGCCTGTGGGCTGACTTGCGAGAGAAAATAAATGGGGTCGCTGACATCCTCGACCTTGATACCCAGTTGGTTCCAGGAAACCAGCACCGTATCCTTGCTAACCCCCTCGATTGGCAACCGCTCGAACCGCGCGATGTCGCGTTTCGCCTCGGCGGCGATCGCTTCGCACCGGGGGCCGATTTCCGCGGCGGTCGGCTGCCACAACTCGCCCGCCTCTTTGGCGCCAACCTGCGCCGTCAATAGGGCCGTAGCTGCGAAGAAAAAATATCGCCTCATTCCATCCTTCCTTGTCAGTGGCGTTTGAACGCGTCGCGTTTCTCGACGTCGACATCGTAGTACATGAATTTCGGCATACCGTCCGGAAACGGCTTGTATCCAGTCGTCCAAGGTTGCGACAAGTGGGTGCGGATGCGGTTGGTGTTGAAGATCCACGGCGCATATGCCGCGACCAAGCGACTCATTTGCCGCAGTTTCTCGTTTCGTCCCGGCGAGTCGGGGGTAGAGGCGATGTCCTCGTACAGTTTATCGAACGCCTCTAGTCGAAAGCGCGAATCGTTGCCGGCGCCGGCATTCGGTCCGTACAGGAGCTGCATGAAATTCTCCGCATCCGGATAGTCGGCGCCCCATGCCGCACCGACGAATTGAAACACGCCGTTTTGCATTGCCTTTACCCGCTCGGGGAAAGTCGTACGCTCGATCCGAAGCTTGAGATGAATCGCCGTCATGCCCTTTTGGATGAGCTCCTCCAAATCACGTCGCTCCCCCGCCGTTTCGGTGAGATAGGTAATCAGAAGCGGCTTGCAACCCGGCATTTCGCGCCAGCCATCGCCATCGCAGTCCTTGTAGTCGAACAGATCGAGCAGCGCGTTCGCTTGCGCCGGATTGTAGCGGCCGAGCACGTTCCTGAAATTTGGATCGTAGCCAGTGATCTCCGGCGCGAGCGGGGACTGCGCCGGCAGCGCTTGGCCGTTGCGAATGATGTGCACGTCCTTCATCTGGTTGTACGACATCACGATCGCGCGGCGCAACGCGATCTTATCGGGTGAGTAACCACCGAGCACCGGGTCTTCCATGTTGAACATCTGATACGTGATGTCCGCTGTCGCCTCGCGAAAATGCCGCATCCCCCGGGCTTCGAGGTTCTTGTTGAGCTTCCCACCCGGGGCGGCGACGCGCACATACTCCGACGACAATCGCGGCAGCACATCGAGATCGCCGCGCTCGAACGATAGCCACGCGGCCTGGCCGGATTCGACCACTTTGATGTCGATCACGCCGATACGCGGCAGCGACTTGCCCTCTAGCTCCTTCAATACGACCGGGTCCACGTCCTGCGTACCCGGCGCCGGCTTGTAGGTGGCTCCGCGAAAAGCCGGATTGGCCTCCAAAATGACGCGCGTCTGACGCTGCCAGGTTCGCAGTCGGTAAGGGCCGGTGCCGACGGGATGCGCATCGATATCGTTGCCGTACTTCGCCACCACCTCGCGCGCGACCGCGCCGGTCGAGGGCGCGGCCAAAATGTACGGCATGTTGAAATCGGGCCGCTTCAGGCGAATTCTGAACGTGTAGCGATCGAGCGCTTGCAAGCCTTCGATCGGTTTGTCGAAATCGAATTTGCGTTTCTTCTTCGCTTCTTCGATTTTTTCGTCCAGCCCGATCACCTTGCCTTTGAGCATGAAATCCCACGGCGCTTTGCTGGTCGGATCGACCAATCGCTGCAGCGAATAGACGTAGTCCGCGGCGATCAATTCGCGCTTTGCGCCGGCGAAAGCGGGGTCCTCCGCGAAGTAGATGCCGGGCCGGATTTTGAACACGAACGTTCTGCCGCCCTCGCTGATCTTGGGTAGATCCGTCGTGGTGCCGGGTACGAGCTTTTGTGGACGAGCCAGATAATCGTAGACGAGCAACGGCTCCAAAATATTCGAGATCACTTCCAGCGAATAGTGATCGGCGACCGCGGCCGGATCGAAACCGGTCTCCGGCGCTTCGAAGAAAAAATACAGGGTCTTGTTCATGTCCGCCGACGCAAACGCGTCCGCGCGCCCGAACCCGAGCACGGCGATCAGACAACCGATGACGCCCGCCAAGATTCTCACGGCAGGCCGCGCGCCAATGGAGCGGTAACCCGGCTGATGGAAAATGCGAAACATCGAGTGGCAAAAATCGGATAGGTGCGCACCGGGAATAACATCGGCGTGTTCACTCCTCGTCCCACGCTCGGCAAGCGCTGCCGCCCAAACGCCCGCACTATAACAGATCGATTCGCCATTGCTCTATCGGCCGCCCTCTTCCCGCTTCAAGGAAATTTCGCTACTGTAGCGCCCTTGCCCGGGCGAGTCCCGCGGCTGGTTTCGACCGGAGGACAGAGCGTCACCATGGGATTTCTTGCCGGCAAACGTGCGCTGATCGTCGGCGTCGCGAGCGAGCGTTCAATCGCGACGGGAATCGCCAAGGCGATGCACCGCGAGGGCGCCGCGCTCGCGTTCACCTATCCGACCGATCGGCTGAAGGAGCGCGTGGACGCGCTCGCCACGACGCTCGGTTCGGACATCGTTCTCCCATGCGACGTCGTCAGCGACGAGCAAATCGATTCTGTGTTCGCGCAACTGGGCAAGCGTTGGGACGGGCTCGACATCATCGTCCACGCGGTCGCCTACGCGCCGTCGAACGAACTTCAGGGCGCCTTCGTCGACGTCTCGACGCGCGAGGGTTTTCGCGTCGCGCACGACATCAGCTCCTTCAGCTTCACCGCCCTCGCGAAAGCCGGACGCAGGCTCATGGACGGTCGCAACGGCGCGCTGCTGACGCTGACCTACCTCGGTGCCGAGCGTTCGATGCCGAATTACAACGTCATGGGCTTGGCGAAAGCGAGTCTCGAGGCGAGCGTCCGTTACCTTGCATCGAACCTGGGATCGGTGGGAACACGCGTCAATGCGATTTCCGCTGGGCCGATCAAAACCCTGTCGGCGGCCGGCATCTCGGGTTTTCGCAAAATGCTCGACGCCAACGAGCGCATCGCGCCACTCGGGCGCGGCGTCACGATCGATGAAGTCGGGAATACCGCGGCTTTCCTTTGCTCCGATCTCGCTTCCGGCATTACCGGCGAGATCGTTCACGTCGACGCCGGCTTCAACACGGTAGGCATCGCGCTGGATAGCGCCGGCGCCTAAAGCTGGTCGGTGTTGACCTCGACATCGGCGGCCTTGCGCAGGCCGGATCGATAGCTGGCGTAATAGTCGGCACCGCGGCGCTGCGCAAGCTGGCGTTTGATGCGCTCCTTCGCGGCGGCGTCCGCGGCGGCGGGATCGGCGTCGCGCACCGCCTCGAGCGCGTACACGACGTAACCCTGCCGCGCCAAATCCACTTGACCGATGACCGGTCGATCTTTCGGTCGCGGCGCCGCGAACACGGCGTCGGCTATGCGCTTATCGACACCCGCAGGCTGCTCCCGGCTGAGCGTCTTGGCGGGCGACAACGCCATCCCGCTCGCCTGCGCCAGCTCGACGAGTTTCGCGCCCTGTTCGAGTTTCTTAACCCAATCCTCCGCCACCGCGCGTGCTTGCTCGCGCGCCCGATTTTCCTTCAGGGTACGTTCGATCGTCGCGCGGACCTCGCCGATCGGGCGTACCGCCGACAGCCGATGTTCGACGACATGCAGCGCCACCAGTGTTTCCGCGTTCACTTCGACGGCGTCGCTGTTGCGCGCCCGACTCAAAACGTCGGACTCGAAAGCGGCGGCGGCGACGCGAGGCTGCGCGGCAATTCCCGTTCCACCCTCGCGCGTGAACCAATCGCTTGTCTGAACCGTGAGACCCAGCTCTTTCGCGGCCGGCTGCAGACCTTCCGGATGTTCGTAGACGAGATTACGAAAGCGCTCGCCCAGTTCATAGAAACGCTCTTCACCCTTGCGCCGGCGCGCTTGATCGGCCAGCTCTTGCTTGACCGATTCATAAGAACGGCGCTGCTCCGGCTGCAAGCCGGTGAGTTTAATCAGATGGTAACCGAAGGAGCTGCGAATCGGCGCGCTGACGTCGCCGAGCTTCAACGCATAGACCGCGGCTTCGAGCTCGGGTGGCAGCACGCCGCGGCTGACGTCGCCCAGGTCTCCGCCCTTCGCAGCGGACTCCTTGTCGTCGGAGCTTTTCTTTGCAACCGCGGCAAAGTTAGCGCCCCCTCGCGTTTGCTTGACGAGATCCTCGACGCGCGCGCGCGCCGCTTTGTCGGCGTCGTCGCTCGCGCCGGCGGGAACGCTAATCAGAATATGGCTCGCTTTCCGCTTCTCGGGCGCGGCATAGCGCACGGCGTCCGCGGTGTAGGCCTGACGCAGCTCGTCCTCGGTCGGCTGCACCTGCTGCACGACGTCTCCCGCCTTCAACGTAAGATACTCGACCCGAACCGCTTCGGGAGCGCGAAAGGACTCTTGATTCGATTGAAAGTAGTCCTCGATCTCCTGCCCGCCGACGGTCACCTTCGGGATAAACGTGTCCGCGCTCACGGTCGCATATGACACACGGCGCTCTTGTTTCATCAATCGGACCATCGCCGCGACGTCGGCTTCCGTGACGAACGCGCTCTCGCTCAACCCGCGCTGCACCTGCGTCGTGACGTTATCGCGTCGCATGCGCGTCTCGAACTCCGCCGGCCGCAAACCTTGGCGGCGCAGTTGCGCTTCGTACAGCGCCGGATCGAATCGGCCGTTGCTTTGGAAGTAAGGAATGTCGTGAATGACCTGCGCGAGTTGTGCGTTACTCAATCGATAGCCGCGGTCTTCCGCATCGGTCACCAGCAACGTCTGCTCGATCAAACCTTCGACGATCATCTGCTTCAAGACGCGGCTCTCCGCGCGCCGAGGATCGACGCCGCGCAATTGCTCCAGTTGCTGGCGGTATGCCTGCTGGGTTATCTCGGTACCGTTCACCTTGGCGACGGCGATGGAGGTCCCACGGTTGAAGTAAGAGCCGATCCCCCAAAGAATAAACGGGATCGCGATCAAGGAAAGAATGAACGTGGCGATGATGCCTTGGGTTTTTTCGCGGATCTTAGCTAGCATGGCTTGGGCTGTGAGCGATGATGAAAATGTGCTTCGGACGGGCCAGAAACCGAACCATGGTGGCGCCGACAACGAAGTCAGTCCTCTTATTTCGCCACGGTTTCATAGCTACGTAACAAATGCAAGCGGAGTGAAGATCGCATAGAGAAGTGGGTCGGAATACCCTTGGCGGCTTCGACCCAAGGGTTCATCGTACCGCCGACCACCACCACCATGCGCAGGCCGCCACGCTCAATCGCGTCTTCCACGCTCACGGACGAGAATGTCATTTTCATGTCCCGGCTGCGCCGTTCGGCCACATCATGACCCGCCGCGCGGCTGCACACGCATACGTTAACGGATGCGATTTCTGATCGACATGATTTTAGTATGCATTCGTTGGCGTGCAACCTGTCCGCTGTGACGGGCTTGGTATTCCGCGATAGGCGCCATCGTGCGATAAATTGTTGTAGACGGTCGATTCGATCTCTGTAATAAAGCTGAGCAGCCTGGAGAAATATCATGAATGACCCTGTCGTAATTGTCGGCTCTGCTCGCACCCCTCTTGCTGCGTTCCAGGGCGACTTTTCTTCCCTATCGGCAAATGAACTGGGTGCCGTCGCCATTCGTGCCGCAGTTGAACGCGCCGGATTGGAACCTAGTCAAATCGACGATGTCCTGATGGGTAACGTCTTGATGGCCGGCCAAGGCCAGGCGCCGGCGCGACAAGCGGCAATCAAGGCGGGGCTCCCTGTCTCCGTTGGTGCCGTTACGCTATCAAAAGTCTGCGGTGCCGGTATGCAGGCCGTCATGTTCGCGCACGACTCCATCGCTGTTGGCACTAATAACATCGTCGTCGCCGGTGGCATGGAATCAATGACCAATGCTCCGTATCTTCTGACTAGGGCGCGCGCGGGATTCCGTGCGGGGCATGGCAAGCTTTACGACCACATGATGCTCGACGGCCTGGAAGATTCGTGTGAAGGACGTGAAATAGGGATGGGACGGGCAATGGGGACGTTTGGCGAGCAATGCGCCGCCAAATACGGCTTTACACGCGAACAGCAGGATGCCTTTGCGATCCATTCGGTGACGCGCGCGCAGACTGCTGCCAACAGCGGCGCGTTGATTTGGGAAATCGCGCCGGTTGCCATCGGCTCGCGCAACGGCGAGACGATCATCGATCGCGATGAACGTCCGCAAAAGGTGAAGGTTGAGAAGATTCCGACGCTGAAACCGGCATTCGGTCCGGATGGCACGATCACGGCTGCTTCCTCGTCCGGCAACGCGGATGGCGCCGCGGCGCTCGTGCTGATGCGCGAATCCACCGCGAAGAAATTCGGATGCAAACCGATCGCTAAAATTGTGGGCCATGCACGTCATTCGCAGGAGCCGGAATGGTTCACCACGGCGCCGATTGGCGCGATCACCAAGCTGTACCATAAAGTCGGTTGGCGCACCCAGGAAGTCGATCTGTTTGAAATCAACGAAGCATTTGCTTCGGTGACGATGGCGGCGATGAGAGAACACGATATACCGCACGATAGAGTCAATATTCACGGCGGCGCATGTGCATTGGGACACCCTATCGGGGCATCGGGCGCGCGCATCATCGTATCTTTGCTCGGTGCATTGAAAAAAACAGGAGGCAAGCGCGGCGTGGCGACGCTCTGCATAGGCGGCGGCGAGGCCACGGCAATCGCAATCGAGTTGAATTAACCGCCCCCGGTGACTGGCCTTCGGAATGCGAATTCTCTGGAGGGCCCGATATTCCTTCAAGGAGTCGGCAATGTCACAAGGCCAACGAGTAGCGCTGAAATAAAATGCCGAAGCGGTTAGGTGGCCTATGACGCCTGTGGCGAACTCGATTCCGGCGTCCGAACTTCAGGGCGTCCTCGCTAGAGGACGCCCCTTCAGAAGTGACTGATCCGGTATTGCGCATCGAAGTGGCGGAGCGGACGGGACTCGAACCCGCGACCCCCGGCGTGACAGGCCGGTATTCTAACCAACTGAACTACCGCTCCTGATCTCCGCGTCGGTCTCACCTCAGGTGAGAAAGAGCATC
>JBGPCS010000017.1:0-15226 GCA_041481875.1 Sulfurifustaceae bacterium | reverse complement strand
TTTCTTTTGGCGAAGCAAAAGAAAGTAGCTTGCCGTGCTGTACCGGGACGTACGAATTTCGCGGGAGGCATGGATGCCGGGGGGCAACCATCCACAAAGTGAATTTATGACACTCGACGCGATCGCGCCGAGAGGCGCGAACCGACCAACTCACTACAAAATGACAGAACATGTTGATCGCGCAACCGCGCGATCAACCGACTGCGTTCCGCAATACCTCACACACCCGCACGACATGTTCCTCCGGCATCCCTGGATAAATCGGCAGTGATAGATTTTCCGATGTGAGTCGCTCACATACAGGCATACTTCCCGCCGCATAGCCGAGATGTCGATAAACGTCTTGCAAGTGCAGCCCGAGTGGATAGTAAAGCGCGGTCGCGATCTTGGCGTCGGTCAGCACTTGGCGCACCGCGTCGCGCTTCGGCACGCGCACGGTGTAGATGTTGTACACATGCGCATCGCCCGGGCAGGTGGTGGGTATTTTCGCGACGCTGTCCGCCAAGCGCCGTGCGTAACTCGTGGCGACGCGGCGGCGCTCCTCGATGTCCGCGCGCACGCGTTTGAGCTTCAATCGCAACAGCGCCGCCTGGATTTCATCGAGACGGCTGTTGTAGCCGAGCTCCGCGTGCAGATAGGGTTTCATCGCGCCGTGATTGCGCAAGCGCCGCAGGTGTTCGTTCACTTCGTCGCTTTGCGTCGTGATCATGCCGCCGTCGCCGTAGCAACCGAGCACCTTCGTCGGATAGAAGCTGAAGCTCCCGCAGTCGCCGATGCTGCCGACGACGACGCCGGCGCTGCGCGCGCCGAACGCTTGCGCACAGTCCTCGATCATGAGGAGCTTGTGCTTGCGCGCGATGTCGATGAACGCGGGCATCTCGCAGGCACGGCCGAAAATATGCACCGGCAAGATCGCGCGCGTCCGCGGCGTAATTTTCGCCACGACCGCGGCCGGGTCGAGCGTGTAGCTGTCCGCGCGCACATCGGCGAATATCGGCGTCGCGCCGACCGTGCTGATTGCTTCGCTCGAGGCGAAGAAACTATACGGCGTGGTGATGACTTCGTGTCCGGGGCCGATACCGAGCGCGCGTAAACTCAGCACCAGCGAATCGGTTCCATTCGCGACCGCTATCGCGTGCTTGACGCCGACGTAAGCGGCGAACTCGCGCTCGAACGCGTTCACTTCGGGACCGAGTATGAAACTGCCCCGCTCGCCGGTCTCGCGGATCTTACTCAGCCATTCGCGCTCGAGCTCGCGGAACTCGGCGCCGAGATCGATAAAAGGTACCGAGTCGGGAACAGGGGTCATGCGGCGATTTTCTCCTTCACCAGTAGCGCCACGCGCAACGCCTCGAGCCCGACGCGCCCATCCACCAAGGGACGCTCGCCCGCGCGCACCGAGCGGACGAAGTGCGCGAGCTCGGCATCGAGCGGCGGTCGCGATTCGACGGTGAGCGTTTCGGTGACGATCTTCGGCCACTTCCCGCCGGCTTCGTCCGGGACCGCGCGCACGATCTCGAGCTTCTGCTCGATGTAGTCGAGCCCGTAGTAATGCTCCTTGCCGAATACCCGGATGCGCCGCAGCTTCTTGTTTGAGACTCGACTCGCGGTTACATTCGCGACCGCGCCGTTATCGAACTCAATGCGCGCATTGGCGATATCGACTTGATCGGTGATCACGGCGATACCGTCGGCGGCGATGCTTCGGATTCCGGATTTTACCAGCGACATGACGATATCGATGTCGTGGATCATGAGGTCGGTGACGACGTCGACGTCGGCGGCACGGTCGACGAAGGTGCCGAGCCGATGCACTTCCAAGAAGCGCGGTTGCTGCACGCGCGCCGCGAGCTCCATGATGCCCGAGTTGAAACGCTCCAAGTGCCCCACCTGAAAAATCACGCCGGCACGCTCGGCGGCCTCCACGAGCTGGCGCGCTTCCTCGAACGTCGGTGCGATGGGTTTTTCCATGAGCATGTGCACGCCACGCTCGAGGAAGCTTCGCGCCACCGCCGCATGGTAGACCGTCGGAACGACGATGCTGACGGCATCGACCTGGTCCAACAACTCCATTGCGTCGGTGTACGCGCGGCAGTTGTACTGCGTGGCGATTTCACGCGCTCGAACGGGATCGACGTCGGCGACACCGACCAGCTCGACGTCCGCCATGTCCGCATAGATACGCGCGTGGAATCGTCCGAGATAACCGACCCCGACGACGCCGACGCGAAGTTTACGCATCGAGCGGGAATCTGCTGTCGCGGTCATCGGGTACTAACGGTGTGGCTCATTGTCGTCGGCGGTTCCCCGACCAGCGCGCGGGAGAATTGGCGCCGGATTATACTAATAACCGCGAACGCGCGCATGAGAACCCTCATGCGGGCCGTGCGACATCGACGAGAATATATGCTGCAGCGTTGTGTATTGATCACGGGATGTTCCTCCGGCATCGGCCGGTGTCTGGCCGACGGGCTCAAGGCACGCGGCTATCGCGTATTCGCCACCGCGCGCAAAACCGCCGACGTAGCGGCGCTCGCGGCGGCCGGCTTCGAGAGCGTGGCGCTCGATCTTGCTTCGTCCGACTCGATTCGACGCGCCGTCGATAACGTCCTCTCGCGCTCGGGCAATGACCTGTACGCGCTCATCAACAACGCCGGTTACGGTCAGCCCGGCGCGCTGGAGGACGTGACGCGCGACGCGCTGCGCGCACAGTTCGAAACCAACGTCTTCGGCCCGCACGAGCTCACGGCGCGGCTGCTGCCGGTTTTCCGGGCGCGCAACAGCGGGCGCATCGTGCAGATCAGCTCGTTGCTCGGTATCGTTTGCCTGGCGTACCGGGGCGCCTACAGTGCGTCGAAGTTCGCGCTGGAGGCGCTGAGCGACACGCTGCGCTTGGAGCTGCGCGGAACCGGCATCTACGTATCGCTCATCGAACCCGGCCCGATCACGACGCGCTTTCGCGACAACGCGCAAGCAGCTTACGAGGCTCACATCGATCCCGCCCACAGCACCCACCGCACGCAGTACGCCGCCATCGCGCGGCGACTACGCGGCGAAACCCAACCCGCACCGTTCACGCGGCCGCCGAGCGCGGTGCTCGACAAGGTCATCCAGGCTCTCGAGGCGCGCCGGCCGCAGCCGCGCTATCGCGTCACCGTGCCGTCCCATGCTTTTGCCGTGTTGCGCCGCGTCTTGCCAGATCGCGCGCTGGATCGCCTGCTGGCGATCGTCAGCGGCGGCGGAGCCCGCTGATTCCGCACGTCGCTGATCCGCCCTGTCATCCGACGGGCGCATTACGCCGTTGCTAGTCCTGTATCAGATTGCAGGAGAGGGCCATGAAAGCACCGCTCTTCGTACTCGCCGCCGCCGGCGCACTCGGTCTGACTCTGGTCGTGCCGAATCGGGCACAGGCCGGGCAAGTGTTCGTCGATCTACACATCGGGCTCCCGATCGTCGTCCATCGGCCGCACGTCGTATACGAGCCCGTCGTCGCCTATCGGCCGCGCGTAATTTGTCCTCCGCCGGTTGTGCATGACCGGCCGCATCACTACTCCCACCTCCGAGGGTACTATTCGGCGCCGGTCTATCCGAGTTACGAGCGCGGCGGATACATTGCGCAAGTCCAGATCGACAAGCGCTTGGAACGCTAACTCACCGGCTGAAAGCCCGATGCACTCGAAGTCAACGAACGCGGCATGAGCCGAACCTCCTCGACGACCGTCGGGCTCGCGGAGAGGACCGCGGCGATAGAACCGAGCGCGGAGCGATCCGTGAAGACTACGATCGACTCGTTTCTGGCGAGCATCGAGCATCGCGCGTATCGATTCGCGCTCTATGAGCTGTGGGATCGGGAAGCGGCGCTCGATGCCGTCCAGGACAGCATGTGGCGGCTGGTCGAGCGCTACGCGGATCGACCCGCCGGCGAATGGCCCGCGCTTTTTTTCACCATCTTGCGCAATCGTACGACCGACGCCAAACGCTGGCGCGTGGCGCAGCGTCTGCGCGGGCTGCTCGGTGGAACGTCGAAGAGCGAGCGCGACGATCGCGAAGATATTTGGATGACTCTGCCCGCGCCCGAGCACGAGACGCCGGAGGCGGAGCAAACCGCCACGGAGCAACGCCGCGCGCTGGAGCGCGCGCTCGCCGAGCTGCCGACGCGACAACGGCAGGTGTTTCTGTTGCGCGAATGGCAAGGCATGACGACGATCGAAACGGCGCGCACGCTCGGGTGCTCGGAAGGCAGCGTCAAGCAACATCATTTCCGCGCGCTGCGCGCGCTGCGGGGTAAACTTTCGGAGGTATGGTTATGAACTCTCGCCTGCGTCATTCGAACGATACGCATCCCGCCGACGCGGCGCTCGACCGGCTACGCGCCGGGCTGCTCGATCGGGAACCGGCGACGCGCGACGCGCTGCACGCGCACTTGCGAGAATGCCGCGTGTGCCAAGAACGCGCCGGGCTTTGGTCGCGCGCGACCGAGGTACTGGATCAAGGAGCAACCGAGCGCGGCTTGGCGGGCCGTCTTGACGCGCGCCGCCAGCGTGCGCTGCGCGGCGTTTCCACCGCGTCGCGTCGGCGCACCCCGATCGCTTTCGCGCTCGCCGCGGCCGTTACCGCGGTGGCGATCGGTTTGGGTGTCTTCGTCATGAACGATCGTGACGATCCCGATGCCACGGTCGTCACGGCTACGGCGCAGTCGCCGGATCTTTACGACAATATCGACTTTTATCTTTGGTTGATGGAAAAACATGCGAGCGAAGACGCTTCACCGAACAGTTAATACCCATCGAATGCCGGCGCGCGTGCTGTTGGCGCTCGCGCTGACGGCGCTGCTCGCCGCACCCGCGTACGCCGAGCGGTGGCAAAACTTGAGCCCGGAGGAGCGCGAGGCGCTCAAGCCGTACCGACGCGACTGGGATCGCTATCCACCCGATCAGCAACAGCAACTGCGTCACGGTGCGCGACGTTACCTGGAACTGTCGCCCGAGCAACGCAACGGCGTGCGCGAGCAACAGCAGCGCTATCGAAAATTATCGCCAGAGGAGCAACGGGCGTTGCGCGAGGAATATCACGGCCACCGGCGCTGAGGGCGCATACCGTTCGACGCGGCTATCCGCCGGTAACCGGCGGGAAAAACGCCACCTCATCGCCGTCACGAACCGGCCGGTCGATCGGCGCGTACTCCATGTTCACGGCGACCAGCGTGTTTAGCGGGATGGCTTGGGCGCCCGCCGCTCGCGCCCAGACTTCGCGCGCCGTCAGTGGGTCGGTCGCGTCGACCTTCGTTTCGCCGCATCCGACGCGCTCGCGCAGGGACGCGAAGAATTTCACGGTAATGGCCATGGCCCGCATTATAGGCGTACTAGGCGCCCCGCCCAACCGGCGAGCTTCGACGATGGCCTCGCCGCCCGGTGCGCGGTATAGTTCACGACCTCTGACCCCTACACCCGCTTCATGACGGACCTGGACGTCGCCACGCCGCTGCCCGACCGCCTCGTCGACCGATTTGGCCGACACGTGACGTACGTGCGGATATCGGCCACCGATCGCTGCGACTTCCGCTGCGTCTACTGTATGTCGGAGGAGATGACGTTCCTCCCGCGCGCCCAAGTATTGACGCTCGAGGAGCTCGCGCTCATCGCACGCGGTTTCGTCGAGCTCGGTGTGACGAAGATCCGTTTGACCGGCGGCGAACCGCTGGTACGCAAGAACGTGGTGTGGCTGTGCCAGGAAATCGCGCGGCTCTCGGGATTGCGCGAGTTGGTGCTGACGACCAACGGCTCGCAGCTCGACCGGCTCGCGGCGCCGCTCGCCGCCGCCGGCGTGCGCCGCATCAATATCAGTCTCGACAGTCTCGACGCGGAACGCTTTCGCCGCATCACACGCACGGGCGATTTGGCGCGCGTGCTGTCCGGCATCGAAGCGGCGCGCCGGGCGGGATTCGAGCGCCTTAAGCTCAACACCGTCATTTTGAAAAACCGCAATCACGACGAGGTTCATGCACTCGTCGGTTTCGCCGCCGAGCGCGAGATGGATATCAGCTTCATCGAGGAGATGCCGCTCGGCGTCATCGGCGATCACGATCGCGCAGAGGTGTACTATCCGAGCGATCAGATCAAGGCGGATCTCGAACGGCATTACACGCTGGTGCCGACGACCGAAACCACGGGCGGACCGTCGAAGTACTACCGCGTCGCCGGCACTGCGATCAAGGTCGGATTCATCTCGCCGCACAGCCATAACTTCTGCCACTTGTGCAATCGCGTGCGCGTGACGCCGGAGGGCCGGTTGCTGCTGTGTCTCGGTCAGGAGCACTCCGCCGATTTGCGGCAAGTGGTGCGCGAGCATCCGAGCGACATCGATCGGTTGAAGCGCGCGCTCGTCGCGGCGATGGCGATAAAGCCGCTCGGTCATGACTTCCGGTTGGACGGAGCGCCCGTCATCCTGCGACATATGAACGCCACCGGCGGCTGACGCCCGGTGAGCTCTGCGTTCCTTCGGCTGCGTGCAATCGCGTTGTTCCCCGCTCGATGACATCGGCGGCAGAAAGAGAATTCATTCCGCTGCGAATCGCGGTGCTCACCATTTCCGACACGCGCTCGGAGGAAACCGACACCTCGGGCAAAACCCTGATCGATCGATTGCAGAAAGCGGGGCACCAACTGGCGGAGAAGGCCATCGTTCCGGACGATGTGTATAAAATCCGCGCGGTGGTTTCCCGATGGATCGCCGATCCCGAGGTTCAAGTTGTGCTGACGACGGGCGGCACCGGCGTAACCGGCCGCGACGGAACCCCGGAGGCGATTCAGCGGCTGCTCGACAAAGAGATCGAAGGGTTTGGCGAGACGTTCCGCGCCATCTCGTTCGGCGAAATCAAAACGTCAACGATTCAATCGCGCGCGATCGCGGGCGTCGCGAATGGCACGTATATTTTCTGCTTGCCGGGATCATCCGGCGCGTGTCGGACGGGATGGGATCAGCTCATCGAGGCGCAGCTCGACTATCGTACTCGCCCATGTAACTTGGTGGAGCTGATGCCCCGGCTGCTGGAACGTTGAATCGGATCGATAGCGTTCGGGTTTGAACGCCCACCGGCAAGTGGCGTTCTCTATCGGACGCTGATATTTCTCTCTTTCAAATAGCGACGCGCACCGGGATGAAACGGAATCGGTGAGCCCCCGCGCGGCTGGTCTTCCAACGTCAGGTTCGCCGCCTCCTTGTGCACCGCGACGAGCTCGTCCTTCTTCTCGAACAATGTTTTCGTCAGGTCGTAGACTAATTTTTCATCCGCCTTCTCATTGACCACGAGCAGATTCCAAACATTGATAATGCGCGACTTGCGGGTTTGTCCCGGATAGGAGTTCGCGGCGATTTCTCCGGTCGTGTAGAGCGGACCGTACTTGTTCGCGATTTTCGACAGCACCAGCGCATGATCGATCAGCTTGATCTTAACTCCGGGGCTCGACGCCAGATCGGTAACCGCCGCCGTCGGCACGCCACCCAGCCAGAAAAACGCGTCGATCTTCTTGTCCTTCAGCGCGGCGACGGATTCGCCCGCGCCCAATTTCTCGCGGATAACGTCTTTATCCGGATTGAGACCGTACGCCTCTAAAACGCGCAGCGCGAAAAGTTCCGTGCCACTGCCGGCGGCGCCGGTGGAGATGCGTCTACCTTTGAGATCGGTCACTTTGTTGATCCCGCGTCCTTCAACCGTGACGATTTGGTTGCTCGCGGGATAAACGGATGCAAGCGTCAGCACCGGGACCCTTTTGTCTCTGAACTGGTTGAAGCCCTTGTAGCCGTCCCAGACGGTATCGGCCAGCGCGAACGCGACGTCCGCCTTGCCGTCGGCGATGAGCTTGAGGTTCTCCACCGAGCCGCCGGTTGCTTGCGCGGTCACGCTGGTGTACGAGAGGTATTTCGGGAAAATCCTGGCCAACCCGTTACCGAGCGGGTAATAGACGCCGGCCGTTCCACCCGTGGCAATGTTCAAATACACGGTCCGTTCGACCGCCGCGGCCAACATCACCGGCAGCACCAGACCTACGCACAGCAAAAACTTTTTCATCGAAGCCCCTCGTTAAGACGTTTCCACGCCATGAAGTTTGTCGCCCCTCGAAGTGGCGCTGAGAGGCCACCGGTCTACACGACAGCGGATATCGGCCGGATTTTGTAACCGCTACTGGCGCACCCGATTCCCGGCCTTTCGTTAAGCTTAGATCGGCCTACCCTGTTTGCAACGGAATAAGCCGCAACGGCCGCGATCTTTACACCACCGAAGAACCGCGAGGCACGGAACGAAACCGCCGGGCAAGAGAGGCTGCGGGTGTCAATCCGCCTCGATCTTCGCTTGCTGTACGACCTTGGCCCACCGCTCGAGATCGGTCTTCGTGAGGTTGGCGAGCTGTTCCGCTGTCCCGCCGGTCGGCATCAGCCCTTGTTTCACCAGTGCGTCCTTCACTTCCGGCGTCTTGAGAATCGCGTTGAGCTCGCTGTTGAGCTTCTCGATGACGCCTGCCGGCGTGCCGCTAGGAACGTAGACCGCGTACCAAATGTCGACGTCGACGTTGCCGATGCCCGTCGCCTCGGCGAGCGACGGCACGTTCGGCGTGACGGCGGCGCGCCGCGTGCCGCCGGCCGTGAGCAAATTCAGCCGCTTCGCTTCCACGTACGGAAGCGCGACGTGAATCGGGAGGAACATGACGCTGATTTGGCCGCCGAGCAGATCCTGCACCGCGCCGCCCGATCCGCGGTACGGGACGTGCGCAACGTCGATACCTGCGCCCAGCTTGAATAGCTCCATCGCCAAATGATGCGGGGTCCCGTTACCGGGCGATCCGTAGTTGATCTTGCCCGGGTTCGCCTTCGCGAGATCGATGAACTCCTTCGCGGTGTTCGCCTTCACCGACGGATGCGTCGTCAGCGCCAGACTTCCGACCGCGAGTGGCGCCACCGGTGCGAAGTCCTTGATGGGATCGTACGGGACGCGCTTGTAGAGACTGCGGTTGAGAACGATCGTGTTAGCCGTCATGAGCAGCGTATAGCCATCCGCGGGCGATCGTGCCGCCGCTTCCGTGCCGATATTGCCGCTCGCGCCCGGACGATTCTCGACGATCACCGGCTGATTCCATTTTTCACCGAGCCTCTGACCGAGCGCGCGGGCGAGGATGTCGATACCGGTGCCGGGTGTGAACGGAACGAGGATTTTGATGGGCTTGCTGGGGTAGCTGTCCTGCGCGAGCGCGGCGGTCGAACTGACTATCGCCGCGACAATGAAGAAACCGACAGAGTAAAACTTCGTGTACACGTTTGCCTCCGGTAGCGCGAAAACTCCCCCGATTGAACAATATCTTTGGTGTCTTGACCAGCTCAAAGATTGCAACCGTAAAGCCGGGAATCCCCAACTTGGAGATAACTCGACTCCGTACTTACGAAGACTGCGCCGGCCCGTCGAATTCAGACGCATTGCCCCACAGCGATTGCGCGTCGTATCCGGCGACGCGTTTATATCGGTCCGAAATCGCCCGCAGCTCGGCCTCGCTGATGACATCCTCGACGCGCGCGAACGGCTTATCGCCGGTACGCAAATACACTTCACGCAGAATCGCATCGGGCGGGTTCGCGCGATTCATGCGCACGACGTTCGCCGTCGCGCCCAACCGCCTCGCTTCATACGCCTTGAGCGCGGCGACGGGATCGGCGTTTTCGACCACGCTCTGCGCCAGCGCATGCGCGTCGAGGATCGCCTGCCCCGCGCCGTTCGACCCGCGCGGAACCATCGGATGCGCGGCGTCGCCCAACAGGCTGACGCGGCCTCGACTCCACCACGACAGCGGATCTTGATCGATCATCGGAAACTCGAGGATCGCGTCCGCGGCGCGGATCAGCGCAGGCACATCGAGCCAATCGAAATGCCAATCGGCGAATGCGCCGATGAAGTCGTCGATATCTCCCCCGCGGCTCCAATCGCGCGCCGTGTGCTTCGCCGTCTCGATCTCGGCCACCCAGTTGATCAATTGTCGCCCGTCCGGGTCGATGTCGTTGCGAATCGGGTAGATCACCATTTTGCCGTTCGCGAGCCAACCCGCGCGCACCATGCTCGCGCCGGACAAGAACCGCGGCCAGCGCGTCACGCCGCGCCACATGTTCACGCCCGAGTAGAGCGGCGCGCCCTCGTCGGGATGAAGCTGCCGCCGAATCGCGGAGTGCAAACCGTCGCAAGCGATCGCGATGCTTCCGCGCTGCGGCGGCAACCGATCGCCGGTCGCCGGATCTTGGAAATGTGCCGTGACCCCGGCCGCCGCCTGCTCGACATGGGTGCACTTCCAACCGGCAACCACGCGCTCCGGTCCGAGCCGCTCGCGAACCGCTTGCAGCAATACGTCCTGCAGATCACCGCGGTGAATCGAGAACTGCGGCCACTGATCACCCGCATAGCGCCCCGCCGGCTCGCGATAGATGAGTTGCCCGAAGCGATTGAAAAAAACCGACTCACGCGTCGTCACCGCCACCTTCGCCAGCGCACTCTCGAGGCCCAGCGCATCGAGCACCTTGGTCGCGTGCGGCAACACGTTGATGCCGACGCCGATGGGCTTGATCTCGGGCGCCGCTTCGTACACGCGCGCGGAAACGCCAACCTTGTGCAGCGTGAGCGCCAGCGTCAAGCCGCCGATGCCGCCGCCTATTATCAGAACCTCCATGATATCGCCCGATCCTCGAATGAGCGCTCAAATGTCCGTGCCCGCCATCGCGCCGGCACATGCAAAGCATAGGGTAAGCCACTATGGGATGTTCGCGATGAGATATTCTCGAGACCGGACCACAATTTTCGCGCCAAGTCCCCGCCCCCCGACGTCACGTTTGTCGTCCTTTTCGATCGGCGAAATGATGTGTGAACTGCTGAAGCGATCTTTGAGACCGCCGCTCTTGGCACGGTGAAGGAAGTGTTCGAGCAGAACCGCGTCGACTTAGAAGAACACGCTATCGGGGCCGCTCGACGAGATCCTAGCTCGGACTACTCGGTGCGCCGGCTACGGCGCATCGGCGCTCGCCAATTGCACCGCGATCGTCGCGAGCCCCTCCTCTTCGAGCAAAATATCGCGCATCACCTCGATCGACTCGGACGCGAGATACCAACCGAGCGGAGGTTTGTGCAGCCGCCTTTTCTTCTCCGCGGCTGTCTCATTCGGCTTGTCGTGCTTCAGCCGAAAATAAACCACCTCCATGTAGATCTCGCCTTCGGAGCGCTTCTTCGCATCGACATCCGTTTCCGCCTGCGCGAAGCTCCCGCGCGCATCGCGCGTGCGGAACAGCGTGTTTATCGGCCCGAACACTTCCGTCAGGAACGGACTGCCCGCCTTTTCTTCGTCGATCGGCGCGCCCGGGATCGTCTCCTCGGGATCGTTTGTTATCAAGATGACGACAAGCCGGACCTCATGGCCGCCCCTGGCATTGAACTCGCCGATTTTGTCTTTCAGCACGGCGGTCAAGTCGCGCGCGGTCTCCGCACCCGAGTTCTCGAAGTATCCGCCGTCGACGATACGACCCCAGGTTTCGCGCTTCGCCCCCGGCGTGCGGCAATCGACCAGGCCCTTGGCATCTCGGCACGCGTTGACGGTCCCGAGCGGGCTCACGAGCGTGAAGCGCGCGCTGTTGTGAACCGCCGTGCTGAGAGCCATACCTCTCGTATCGAGGCGTGCGTCGAACAAATCGTAAGCGTCCGGAAAATCGCCGCCGCTGGCGTCGCGCCCCTTCACTTCCGCCTGGAGCGCCGTGGTGTCGGCGCCGGTGATCCTGAGATTGCTCGCGATCACGCGCTTGCCGGTTTCGACGCGCGTCGAGTTCAGCAGTAACGACGGCAACTTCGTATCCGCGGCGCCGTTCCAGAGCATATCGGTCCGCTCTTTGAATCGATCGGTTCCCACCGCCTTCTTCCAGGCCGACTCCCAAGAAAGCTCCATCGCCCGCGCGCGATCGAGATACGATATCCCCGGAAGGAAAAACCGCTGCACCAGATCCGGATACAGCATGTAGCCTATGACAGGCGACGCGAAATCTCCTTTGAGCACGGCATCCGCGCAGTCCTGAAACATCGAGTTGGAATTCGGCTTTGCGCACCGCAGGCGTCGGCCGTCGCGATTGTCCGCCAGCAGAGCCACGAATGTCGCGGCACCGAGGCTCCCACCGGACACGCCGCTGATCGCGAACACCCGATTGGCGAACTTCGGATTGTCGTCCTGCAACTTCCCGAGCACCGACGCGGTCCAGTACGCCGCCCGTATCCCGCCACCGGCGGCGGCGACGACGTACATGTAATATAAATTCTTGCCCTTTATCTCCCCATCGCGCTTGCGCTCGGCAAGCCACCGGTCGACCTGCTCCGACAAATCCTGCCGCACAAACGGCGTGTCGCTCCGAGCGGTTGAACGCACTGCGTGATTATCGTTGAACCAACTGCACACGACGAAAAATATCACGGGCACGATCGCGAGCGATGGCCAGCCGCGCGCCTTGGGCGCATGAACGAGGAGAATATCGCCGAACATTATCCAGCTCGATATGGCAAAACAGACGAGGGCCGGCGCGCCGAGAAAAACGCTGAAGCCGACCGGCGACATCAGCAACGCCACAAACATGACGGTCGAAAGCGCGAAACCGGCACCAAGCGTTCTCTTGGAGCCTTCCGGAAGCTCGGTGAATTGCAGGCGCTTGCTGGTGCTGTATTGTTTGGCGATCCATTTAATGCGCCGGCGCCATTTCATGAACGCAAAGATCGCCGCGCCCAATACGACCGTCGCGATCGCCAGGTTTCTGTCGGTCGAGCGCCCGTAGATCGCCGAATTGGAGATGAAAACGCTCGCCACCACCAGCAGCGGCAACAACCCGAGCGCACGAGGCAGCCACAGGCGAATGGTGATAAACGGTTCCCGATTTTCGTCGACAATTTCGCGACGCCGCGTCCGGGGGTTCGTTCCCATGATGCGCCGCAGATTGAGCAGCGCGCAGTACCAAGCCGACAACGACCAGATCGTCAGCGCAACGAAGAAGCTGATCAGTTGCGACCACGGCGTGTCGTGGCTCGCGAAGATCAGCGCGAACTCGCGAGTCTGAGGCAGAACAAAGACGACGCTGCCTAGAACGGTCAACAAGATGCTGAAAGGGGCTCGCCCCAGCACGGATAAAATGTACGCGTGCACCCAAAGGACGATCCGGCCGAACACGTCCACGACGCGGCCAACAACGGACTTTGTGAGTTTGTTCATTGCCTCTCCTTGCCGGTCCGTGTCATCTCATGTTCCCTCCGCTTGCGAAGCAACCGATCGACTAGGTCCGCGACCAGCCATCAAAAAAAATGTAGCCCGGATGAAGCGATAGCGTAATCCGGGACTCACTGAGGAGGCCATCAAATAGTGCGTAGTGCAAAGAGCATTGTTCGGCGTTATCCCAGGAAAACGCGCGATTTGTTAGTTGAAGCTACGCACTACTTAGCGGTCTCATCAGTAACATTACCCCGGATTGCGGCGCTACGCGCCTTCATCCGCATATGGCCGTTTGGCGTGCCTATCCACAGTAGCCACACAAGCTAAAGGGAAAGGCAAGTTGCCGTCAATGGGAATGGCTGGGGAAATGAGATCGATCCGTCCAAACCCTCTGCTAACGGTCGGTCTGGATGAGTCTGTCTGCATTTCTGGGTTTAGCGTGTCCCCGCTTGGTCAGGGTCACGTCTGACGGCGCGGAAGCCAACCGACGCTCGACTTCCGCGAGCTTCGCCCGGATCGCCTCGCCCACGGCGATCTGGGGGTTGGAAAATTCCTCCTGCTCCTCCGTTTCGCGCGCACGGATGACGGGCAACGCGCGCGCAAACGCGTCCTCGAAGGAGTACGTCTCGCGCAGTTGCTCGTCAAACAGTGCCTTCGCGAAGAATGTGAAGTCGGAATCCGCGTCGCAGCCAAACGACGTGTGCACCGCGTCGGCCGCGGTCATGACGAGCGTCGTCGGCCCGCGCAACGGTTCGATGAAGCCGCCCGAATAGCAAGCCGAAACGATGACGACCCGCCAGCGTATGCCCGCCTCGTCAAGCAATTGCTTGACGGTCGCCGGGTCCAACTCCTGTAACTGCAGCGGCCAGTAGTTCGCCGATAACTTGTGCGTCTTCGATCCATGCGACGTGAGATAGAGGACCACCACGTCTTCATCCGAGTCGATCAACCGGCCGACGCGCTGCAGCGCGGCGCGCAAATTCGTGATCGTGGCGAGCGGGTACTGGCGCAGCGTCTTCTTGTTGTTGACGAGCAGCAACGAACGCCCATAGGTGTCGAAACGGTCGTCCATCAAGTTGCGAATGACTTCGCTTTCGTTGAGAAATACATCTTGATGCGAGTACGGCGCGAAGCCGATGAAGTAAAGATCCGCCACGCCGCGCCGATGCCGAGCCAGCCCGCCAATGGTCTGCTCCGCCAACCGCGGCTGCGAATACAGCAGCTCCTCCATGACGGGCGAATCGCGCTCGGCCGACGACCCGCTGCGCTCCGCCGGCTTTTCGTACCAGAGCGGCTGCGGCGGCGTGACGATCTCATAAGCGCTCGCGAGCAGGAGCGGCAATACCGCGAGCGCCGCGTATCGCACCGTTAGCCGCCCGGTGCGGCGCAGCAGCACTGCCGCCACCAGCACGAACCAGGCGTAGTAGCCGCCGTACGTCCACGCCCAGACCTGATAGCTCTTGCGCGGGCTAAGACCGACCGCGAGATGCAGCGCGACCGTCGTCACAATCCCCATCGTCACCACGGCGGCAAACATAGCAAGCGGAACGGCGATGACGCTGATCCGGCGAACCGCAAGACGCGCGGCCAACCAACCGATGAGCAGGACGATCGGCACATCAAACAAAACCGCGCGCAATCCGCCCCAGTTGAACAGAACCGATCCGCCGTAGAACGTACGACTCGCTACGATATCAAGACCGACCGCCACGACGACCACCGCGATCAACTGCTCCGGTGAAACAATCCAAGACTTCGCGTCGACCCGAATAAAGAACGCCGCGCGCACGCCAGCCCACAAATTCGTGAGCAGCGGCCGGAGCAGTTGATCAATGACGACAGAACGAAGGGCGCGTTTCATGCCGCTCGATGTTGTGGTTCGGCGGTTAACGGCGTGTTTCATTTTCTACTACGTCGGTGTTCTTTGCCCGTCCCTAAAGCTAGTTGGTGAAGAAGAGAGTGGCAAG
>JBGPCS010000016.1:0-15287 GCA_041481875.1 Sulfurifustaceae bacterium | reverse complement strand
CGTGTGCAATCGTCGCGCACCGATGTTCTCGGTGCGTTCGTTCACCTCGAACGCCACTTCGGCGACACGGCGTACCCCGTCGGCGGCAAATTGGAGCGTCAAGCCCTCGGTCGCAAGAAGCGCCGCGTACTGTTGCGTCAGCGCGGCGTCGGGCTCGGTCAGAATACGAACGAAATCCTCGGCGTTGAGCGCGCTTAATTCCACCCGTATCGGGAGCCGCCCCTGAAGCTCGGGAATCAAATCCGACGGCTTCGACATGTGGAACGCGCCGGAAGCGATGAAGAGAATGTGGTCCGTGCGCACCATTCCGTACTTGGTGGATACCGTGCAGCCCTCGACCAGCGGCAGCAGATCGCGCTGCACGCCCTCGCGCGATACGTCGGGGCCGTGCGTCTGCGAGCGACCCGCGATCTTATCGATCTCGTCGATGAACACGATGCCGTTCTGCTCGACGCGTTGCACCGCGCGCACCTTGATATCGTCGTCGTTCACCAGGCGCGCCGCTTCCTCTTCGGTGAGGAGCTTCATCGCCTCCTTGATCTTCAGCTTGCGCGGGCGCGTGCGCCGACCGCCGAGATTCTGAAACATGCCTTGCAACTGGCTCGTCATTTCCTCCATGCCGGGCGGCGCAAAGATCTCCACTCCCATCGCCGGCGTGCTCAGCTCCACGTCGATCTCCTGCTCATCGAGGCTGCCTTCGCGCAGCTTCTTGCGAAAGCGCTGGCGCGCTGCGCCATCGTCGGAGCTGCGCGATTCGGCGCCGACGGCGAAACCGACCTCGCGCGCGGGCGGCAATAAAATGTCGAGCACGCGCTCCTCGGCCGCGCTCTCGGCTTGCGCGCGCATCTTCTCCATCTCTTTCACGCGCGTCATCTTCACCGCCGAGTCGACGAGATCGCGAACGATGGAATCGACGTCGCGCCCGACGTAGCCGACCTCGGTGAACTTGGTCGCTTCTACTTTCACGAACGGCGCGTCGGCGAGACGCGCGAGGCGGCGCGCGATCTCGGTCTTGCCGACGCCGGTCGGACCGATCATGAGAATATTTTTCGGCGTGATCTCGTTGCGCAGGTTCTCGTCCGCGACCTGCATGCGCCGCCAACGGTTGCGCAACGCGATGGCGACCGCGCGCTTGGCGGCGGCCTGGCCGACGATGTGCTTGTCGAGCTCCTGCACAATCTCGCGCGGCGTCATCTCGGACATTGTCACGCGCACCCGTGCAAACGCGACGCGTCGTGCCCCCTCCCTTCCCTTCCCCGCACGCGGGAGAGGGTTAGGACGAGGGCGATCAGCGCAAGTACCCGATTTCTGTCGCGTACGCTAAGCACTTAGCTCCTCGATCGTGAGGTTGCGGTTGGTGTAGATGCAAATATCAGCGGCGATCCCAAGCGCCTGCTCGACGATCGCGCGCGCGTCAAGCTCAGTGTGCTCGAACAGCGCGCGCGCCGCCGCTTGCGCGTAGGGACCGCCGGAGCCGATCGCGAGGACGCCCGCTTCGGGCTCGATCACGTCGCCTTGGCCGGAAATAATGAGCGACGCGGTCTTGTCCGCCACGATCAGCATCGCTTCCAGGCGGCGCAGCAACCGATCGGTACGCCAGTCCTTGGCCAGTTCTACGGCTGACCGAGTGAGATGACCTTGATGCTTTTCGAGCTTCGCCTCGAATCGCTCGAACAACGTAAACGCATCCGCCGTACCGCCGGCGAAGCCGGCCAGCACTTGCTCCTTGTACAGTCGCCGGACTTTGCGGGCGTTCGATTTAATCACGGTGTTACCGATCGATACTTGGCCGTCGCCACCGAGCGCTACTCGGCCGCTTCGACGCACCGCCAAAATCGTGGTTCCGTGGATGTTCATACACGCCTTCGCTGCCGATAACGGGTCGGCGCGATGGCGCGTCGACCGCTGAATCTTCCAGACCGCCATAGTCTACCGCACTGTTTCCGGTCCAGCGCTCTCGCGGCGGCGGTGGCGATGTCCCGCCCGCTGACCGACTTCTGCGCCGCTCACCCGTTGGCCGCGCGGACGAAGCCCCGCGCCGCCGGCTTGGCGACGCGATCGAACCTTCGCATTGTCGCCCCTTCCAGGTTCTGTTATAAATCCGTCCACAGATAACAACCCGTGTCGTTCATCCTTCATTCGTCCCTACCTGCAGCTCCGCCGCCGAACAGATGCTCGTCGTCAAGAGGCTTTATCCGCGAAGCGCCGCTCCGGCGCGGCGGCCAGCGCGCCCTCGGTTGACATGATGTCGTCGTTAAAGCGCGCTGTCGGCTACCTGCGACTCGGGGACTCACCGCCTTAGGAGCAGTTAGATGCTTAGCTCGACAGACGAACCCCCGCCACTCGGCCGAACAGCAATCGCCGAGCATTGTCCGGCAGTCGCTACCGCGAGTACCGTTGCCGAAACGCCGACGGCGCCGATTTTCCCGCGCCATTATCTATCCATCGAAGGTCACCGGGTCTACCCCTTCACCATCGCCGCGAAACGTACCTTCGATCGCTACGCGCAATCCATCCCGGCGCCGCTTTCCGACTACACTTTCGCGAACAATCTGATTTGGTTGTCGCAGAAGAGCGGCTTTTATCAAATCATCGAGGACTGTTTTTGTCTGTTCAGTTTGAACGGTCATTGCCTCACGATGTTGCTCCCACCGCTCGGGAGCCCCACGCGACAAAAGTCGGCGCTCGCCGCGTGCTTCGAGATCATGGATCGATACAGCCCGAGCCCGTATCTCAGTACCGTCGAGTTCGTGTATCGCGACTTCGCGCAGCTGCTCGACGCCGAGCAGTGGCTGACCGAACGGAGCCTGCCGGATTACATTTACCGCACCGAAGACTTGATCGAGCTCAAGGGCAACGCGTACAAAAGCAAGCGCAGCGAGATCAATCAATTCCGCCGCAGCTATCCGAACCACCGGATGGAAGTGCTCGGGCCGCAGCACTGGGGCGGCATTCGCGCGTTGATCGATACCTGGCTGCGCAACCGGTTGAAGTACTTGAGCGCCGAAGCGATCGCCGATTTTTTCTATACCGTCGAGCAAGAACGCCAGGCGATCGAGCGCGCGCTCGAACACTACGATACGCTGCGTTTGGCCGGCCTTTGCCTCATCATCAACGGGCGACTCGAGGGCTTCACGTTCGGCGACCGCATCACCGCCGACGTCGGCAACGTGCTCGTCGAGAAGACGAACTTCGCGATCCCCGGATCGGCGCAATATCTGTTCCGGGAGTTTGCGAAGGGCTTCGCGAATTGCACTTACATCAACGTCGGCGACGATCTCGGATTGGAAAATCTGCGGCGCGTGAAAATGAGCTACCGCCCAGCGCTCTTCGGCGAGAAGGTCATGCTGCGTCACAATTCGGCGAGCTGATGCGCGCGTTGACGTATCGGCGCGGGAAGCCTTCCGATCTAGACAGGTTGCTCGAGCTCGAGCGCGATTTCCCTAGCGATCGGCTGAGCCGCCGCAGCATCCGGCGTTTCCTCGCGCGAACGAACGTCGACGTGTGGGTCGGCGCGCGATCGCAACAGGTCATCGGCAACGCCGTCGTTCTCTACCGGCGCGACACCGCCGGTGCGCGCCTTTATTCGCTCGTGGTCGCGCCCGGCGCTCGAAGGTACGGTGTCGCGACCGGACTCATCCGCGCCGTCGAGGCGGCAGCGCGCCGACGTGGCTGCGATCGCGTTTGCTTGGAGGTTCGAATCGACAATCGGGCCGCGATTCGGCTGTACGAGAAACTGAAATATCGAATCGTGCGGCGCCTACCGCGCTTCTACGACGATGGGCAGGACGCGCTGCGTTTCGAACGTAGGGTTATCGACACCCCCCGTGTCGTCGTCACCGATTTAGCCGCTTGAGAGATCGGTGGCGTCACGCCGCCGCATGCGGAGCATCCGGGCTCGTCGACGCTTGCGCCGCGCGAAGCTCGTTACCGAGCAGGGGAATCGGGCAATGCACGCTCGCGCAAATCGCCCGCAACAATTCGATTTCACCTAGGCTCACGCGCCGGTCGTGCAAGATCGTCACCACGAGCGCCTCGATCAGCGCCTGCTTCGAAAGCGGCGCAAGCGCGTCGAGACGCGCGAGCGCTCGGTCGAGCGGCCCGATCCACGGATCGAGCGGCGTGTAGACCGGCGTATTTTCACCCAGCAATCGCTGCATTCCCGCTTCATACGCTCGCTGCGCGCCATGCGGATCGCGGTCCCCTGCGCGCGCCACGACGGAGAAAAGAATCGCGGCATCGTCGCGCAGCGCGTGTAGCTTCGGCGTGATGGCAGATCGCACCGACTGAGGCGACGCCGCTTCCAATAGTTGCACGCGCAGCACCCGCACAAACGCATAGTCCAGAAAATCGAAACGCCCATCCAGCCGCTCGATCTCCTCGATCGACGCCACGAGCTTACGCAGCTCATCCGGGGAGCGTTGCCGCAGCGCGGGAAACGCTATTTGCAACAACGGCACACGCAACGCCGGCGACAGCGATTCGGTCATCGCGACGACGGCGTCGAGATGCGGAAGCGACGTGTCGGGTAAACTTTGCCGCAGTCGTGCGACCTGACGCGCGCGCTCGCCCGGGTCCGCGTTCAACGCCAACGCGAGCGCGAGACTGGGTGCGTGCGTGCGCGAATGGGCTATTCCGCGCAACGCCTCGGGAATCGCGACCTGGCTTTGTCCCGCCGCGTCGAGGTCCGCACCGGTGGGATTGCCGATAGCGGCGGTGATCATCGCCGGAGAAATCGGCACCGATGCACCACGCGGCTTCGCCGTCGCACCGGCGACACCGACCGACGCTAATTTAATGCGCTCAAGCTCGGATGGATCGAAATGCTTATCGATCGCCTTGATGCGGTCGAGAATCGGCGGATGCGTCGCGAAGAACGCCGCAAACATTTTGCGGCCATCGGCGATCAGCATGTGGCTCACTTCTTCGGCGTCCACCGTCTGGAGCACGGCGCGCAACGGCGAAACCGCGATTTTCTTAAGCGCGCCGGCGATTCCTTCGGGATTGCGCGTGAACTGAACCGCCGATGCGTCGGCCAGGAACTCACGCTGGCGCGATACCGCCGCGCGGATCATCGTGCCGAACAGCGTTCCAAGATAGCCGACGGTCATCAGCGCGAAGCCGGCCAAGAATGCTGCGGCGATCACCTGAGCGCCGCTGCCGCGACCCGACACGCGCACGCGCCCGAGCCCATAAAAAATCAATCGCCCCGCGAGCCCGATGAAGACGATCCCGTACAACATGCCGAGCAGCCGCGTGTTGAGGCGCATATCGCCGTTCAGAATGTGACTGAACTCATGCGCCACGACGCCTTGCAGCTCATCGCGCGTCAACACCTCGAGCGCGGCGCGCGTGACGGTAACGGCCGCATCGCTCGTCGTGAAGCCGGCGGCAAAAGCGTTGATACCCGGCTCCTGCTCCAAAACATACACCTGCGGCACCGGAACGCCGGCGGCTACGGCCATTTCCTCGACAACGTTCAGCAGCTCGCGCTTTTGCGGATCGGTCGAGTCGGCTTCAACTAAAACACCGCCCGTCTCCTTTGCAACCGCCGCGCCGCCGGCACTCAGTGAAGCCACGCGGTACATACTCGCCGCGCCGATCAACCCCACCGTTGCGAGCGATGTCCAGATAAACGCTTGGGGATGCACTCGGATCCAATGGGAGAAGGACAGCGAAATATCCGCGCCCGAGGTGTAAACAGCGACGCTTACCAGCACGACGAAGTTAGTCAACAATAGCGTCGCCATTGTCGCGACGATGAAAAGCGACGTCAGCAGCAATGTGCGCTGGCGCGCGCGTTGTTGATGTTCGAAGAAATTCAAAGGAAACGAATCCGCGCGTAGCGCGTTCGGCTCGCTCCGCCGCACAGGGACGTGCGAATGCCGCGAAGCGCAGGATGCGCGAGAGCGGCCCTCTCCCCTCGCGGTGACGTGCTGGGACGCACTAAGGTCGCGGGAGACAGGATGTCGAGAGCGACCTGAGGGAATGAGGGAGAGGGGTGTAAGCTCGCCCCTCTCCCCTTGCCCTCTCCCGCAAGGGGAGGGAGGGAGTTGGTAAAAATCTTCAATTAGAAGGAGACCTTCGGGACCGCGCGCTTGGCGGCATCCTCGATCTCAAGCAGGGTCGCCGGCGTGAATCGAAACGCCCCCGCGACGATCGAGCTTGGGAAAATTTCGCGAGCGTTGTTGTAGTCCATCACCGTGTCGTTGTAACTCTGGCGCGCGAACGCCACGCGGTTCTCGGTGCTGGTCAACTCTTCAGTCAGTTGCATCATGTTCTGATTGGCCTTGAGATCGGGATAAGCTTCGGCCACGGCGAAGAGACGCCCGAGCGCGCCGCCGAGCGCCGTTTCCGCGCCGGCAAGTTGTTGCACCGCGTCACCCCGACTCGGGTCCGCCGCGGCGGTCCGTAACATCGACATCGCGGTGTTGCGCGCCTTGATGACCGCTTCCAAGGTATCGCGTTCGTGTTTGATGTAACCCCTTACTGTCTCTACTAAATTCGGAATCAGGTCATGGCGGCGCGTGAGCTGCACGTCGATCTGGGCGAACGCATTCTTGATGCGGTTGCGCAGCGTGACAAGTCGGTTGTAAAGGCTGACGACGAAGACAAGCAGCGCGACGACAATCGCTAACGGGATCCAGCCACCCATGCACCCTCCGATTTTGTCTTTTGAGCTTACCCGCAGTATAGCCGCCGAACTCCGGCGAACTGCTAGCCCACGCTCGAGCTCGCCGGAGTAGTAGCCACGGAGCGCCGCCGCATGTAGCTCCATACGCGATGGGCAAGTAAGAAGGCCAGGATCGTCGCGTAGATCAGCGGCTCGCGTATGTCAGACTTCACCAACCACCAGAAATGCACGACGCCGCCGATACCGATGACGTATACCAACCGATGCAGCGCGCGCCAGCGGCTGCCGCCCAAGCGGCGCACCATCGCCTGCGTCGAGGTAAGCGCGAGCGGGATGAGCAAGAGGAGGCAGGTGAAGCCGACGGTGATAAACGGGCGCTTGATGACGTCCTTCACCATCTCGTCCCAATCGAACAGCTTGTCGATCCCGATCCAGGTGGAAAAGTGCAGGCACGCGTAGAAAAATGCGAAGAGTCCCAGCATGCGGCGAAAACGAAGCAGGTACTGCTGTCCGGTCAGCTGGCGCAGCGGCGTCACCGCCAGCGCCAGCAGCAAAAATCGCAAGGTCCAATCGCCGGTGTAACGATTCAGCGTCTCGATAGGATTCGTTCCGAGCTGATTGCTCAGTACTTTGCCCACAAGCAAGGCGAGCGGAATGAGCGCGGCGGCGAAGACGAAGGGCTTCGCGATGGCGATCGCGCGCGCGGAAACCATCGGCGGCTAAAAGTTCTTGCCGAGATCCATGCCGGCGTAGAGATGCGCCACCTGCTCGGCATAGCCGTTGAAGGGAAGCGTCTTGCGTTTGTTCGTCAATTGCGAGAGCAGCGAACCCTCGCCGATGCGTCGTTCGTAGGCCTGACTCCAGCGCGGATGATCGACGCTCGGGTTCACATTGGAATAGAAACCGTACTCGCGCGGACCCGCCTTCATCCAGGTCGTGCGCGGCTGATTCTCGACAAGGCGAATCTTCACGATCGACTTGATGCTCTTGAAGCCGTACTTCCACGGAACCACGAGGCGCAACGGCGCGCCATTTTGGTTCGGCAACACTTCGCCGTAGAGACCAACCGCAAGAATCGCGAGCGGGTGCATGGCCTCATCGAGGCGCAGTCCCTCGACGTAGGGCCAATCGAGACCGGCGCCGAGAAACGCCGGTCGCTGACCGGGGAACTGCGTCGGGTCGTGCAGGGTCGTGAACTCGACATATCTCGCGCGCGAGTTCGGCTCCGCCCGCTTGATGACATCCGCGAGCGGAAAGCCGACCCACGGAATCACCATCGACCACGCTTCGACGCACCGGAGTCGATAGATGCGCTCTTCCAACGCGTGCGGCTTTATGAAATCTTCGAGCTGATAGCTCGCGGGCCGCTTTACTTCCCCCTCGACGGCGACGCTCCATGGGCGCGTGCGAAACTTCTTCGCGTATTCGAACGGATCTTTCTTGTCGGTTCCGAACTCGTAGAAGTTGTTATAGGTGGTGACGTCTTGATAAGAGGTAAGCTTTTCGTCGGTAGCGTACGGTCCCTTCTTGAGGGGACCGAGTTTCTCCGCGGCGCCGGCGGCGCGGGGCGCCAGCAGACTCGGTCCGACGAGGAGACTCGCTCCGATCGCCCCAAGAAAACGGCGTCGCGCCGAATAGACCTTCCGGTCGGTGATCTCGGACGAACGTACGTCTAAAGGACGTTTGATGAGCATGGCGTGTTCTCTTCGCTTAGGATAAACAGACTAACGGAAAGTTTAGTCGCCGACACCGGCTTTTCCTTACAACTGGCCTGCTGCCAGGCGCGCCGCGCGATCGAGCGAAACAATGAGCGCTATCGAACGACTAACCGCGTAGCCGCACCACTGGTAAACGAGGCCAATATCATGCGAAAGCTCGCTTCCGTTTGTTGTCTCGCGTTCACTTGCGCCGTGGCGGCGAATACCGCGACCGCCGCGACATGCGTGGCAAAGAGTCTCAACACCGTCGTGCCTCTGCTTGAACTTTACACCTCCGAGGGCTGCGACAGCTGTCCGCCGGCCGACCGATGGCTGGCGATGCTCGCGAATACCGGGTTCAGTCGAGATCGCGTCGTTCCGCTCGCGTTTCATGTCGACTATTGGAATTACCTGGGTTGGACCGATCCGTTCGCGCACAGCGCGTTTAGTTCGCGCCAGCGCGAGTTCGCGCATCGCGCCAGTGCGTCCACGGTGTATACCCCGGAGTTTGTTCTGAATGGCCGCGAGTATCGCCACTGGGCGAAGGGAGACTTGAATGCCGAGCTACAGCGCATCAGCCGCGCCGCGCCGCGCGCCGACATCACGCTTGGGCTTGAGCGCATCGGAACTAACTTGCACGTCAGCGGTGAAGCGTCGCTACGAGATACGGCGATTCCGGCCGGCCTCTACATCGCTCTCTACGAAGACAATCTGCGCACCGAAGTGCGTGCCGGCGAAAATCGGGGACGGACGCTGGATCACGGTTCAGTGGTCCGCCGCCTCGCTGGACCATTCGCGCTCGATCGTACCGGGACGGTGCGGGTGCGCGAGTCGCTCTTGTTGGCGTCCGATTGGAAGATCGACGATTTGGGCGTTGCCGCTTTCGTTCAAGAAACCCGTGGCACAACCGTTCTTCAGGCGCTCGCGCTCGGCATCTGTCCCAGATCGTCGGGAAAAACAAGACGCCCGTAGCTTACGCGCTACGGGTGGCATCGAGCTGCTCGCGTTACGAAGCGATTCGCGTCAACGCGGCAATGCGCTCGTCGAGCGGCGGATGCGACATGAAGAGCCTGGCGAAACCGCGCGGAGTTTTTCCGCTGATTCCGAACGCGGCCATTTGATTGGGCAGGCTCGGCTCGTGATTGGCCTTCAATCGCTGGAGCGCCGCGATCATCTTGTCGCGGCCGGCGAGACGCGCGCCGCCCGCATCGGCACGAAATTCACGGTAGCGGCTAAACCACATGACGATGATGCTGGCGAGAATGGCAAGCAGCAATTCCGCTACGATCGTCGTGACGAAGTATGCCGGCCCATAGCCCTCCTCGTTCTTAAACACCGTGCGATCGACGACGTGGCCAATCACGCGCGCGATGAAGACAACGAACGTGTTGACGACGCCCTGTATGAGTGCAAGCGTGATCATATCTCCGTTGGCAATGTGCGTGATCTCATGACCCAGCACCGCGTCCGCTTCCTCGCGACTCATCGAACGCAGCAATCCGCTGCTCACGGCGACCAGCGCGCTATTGCGATTCATTCCGGTCGCGAACGCGTTGATGTCGGGCGCGTCATAAACGGCGACTTCCGGCATTCCGATGCCTGCGGTGCGCGCGTGCCGGCGCACGGTATCGATCAACCAGGATTCGGTACTGTTGCGCGGTTGCTTGATCACTTCGGCGCCGGTCATGCGCTTCGCCATCCACTTCGATATCGCGAGCGAAATGAACGATCCGCCGAATCCGATGACGGCGGCGAAAATCAGTAACGCGTTGTAGTTTAGACCGCTCCCGGACTCATCGAGCAGACGGTCCACGCCGAGCAGCCGCAGCGTGACGCTAAGGACGATTAGGATGGCGATGTTTGTCGCCAAGAAAAGCACAATGCGCTTCATCATAAGTTTGCTCCGGACATTACGCGTAAAAGGCTCCCGTTAGATGCGGGCGCGACTCGTGGAGTTCAATAGTCCCGCTGCACGGCCGCGCGCCTCGCAGGATGCAACAGCCGAAAAATCCCGGCGCTTACGCTAACACGAACGCGGCGCCACACGGAAGCTGAGCTGACTGGCGCTGTGTTAACCTACCGGCCGAGATTCTTCATGATCATCAATCGCAACCATTTCATCGCGCCACGGGAGCGGGAGGCGCTCATCTCCCTGACCGCCATCGGCTATATCGAGGAGCATGGACTACTCACGCGGACGCAACTCGACGACGCGAAGAAGAGCCTACAGGCGTTGTTTCTGCGGGCGAGCGGCGAGGAGACGATGTTGCGCAAGCTGATCGACGTGCTGAAGACGACGCGTCATATCCACCATTCCTTCGCCAGCATCTCCGGTACGCTAGCGGGCGTGTCCAAGTCTGTTCGCGTGCTGGAAGAGAAGCTGGCAGCGCTGCGAGCACGGGTTGCGCAAACAGCGGTCACCGCCGAGGCAAACACCGACTTCATCGGCCCATTTCTGTCATTCTCCCAGCGGTTCGTCCAGGAAACAGCGGCCTACACCGAAAGCCTGTCGCTGTACTTGGCGGCACGCGAACAGATGGCCCGGGCGCAGAGCATCTACCTGATCGCTCTGGAAGCGCGCGAGCGCCTGCGTCAGCGGCTCGCGGGTCGTCTGGGACAGGCGCGCAGCGAGACCGAAGTACGCATCAAGGACGAGATCGTTTCCACCTTCAACTACGGCGAGGCCGAAATCGCCCTCGAAACCACTCGCCACGACGCGGAGGTGACCCGGCGCAACGTTCAAGACCATCTGCGCGAGATCCAGGCTATGTGTCGCGTCGCGACGAATCCGGCGCTACGCGATCGGTTGGACGACGTCGATGCCGGGGAGGATATCTTCGTGCGCTTTACCGATGCGCTAGCGCGTCACGACTGCCTGGCGACGATGAAGGAGCCCGTCCTCGAGTTGTTCAAACTGTATCACCACTCTCACGGAATGTTTCAGCTGGACTATCAGAAATTGAACCGCGCGTTTGAAACGCTAATGGACAACGTGGATGTGTACTTTCACGCCAAGGAGGAAGACCGCGACCTCGCGGCTAAGCGCGAGAAGCTGAGGAAGATCGAAGGTCTGATTCCGTTTCTCGAGCAGGCTGCCGGTCTCGCGACCGACGATCACATGGACGCCTATCCTACGTTCTCGCGCCAGCTATCCGCGCAGATTTCGGAGCGACGCGCACCGTGGAATCATATCGCCGAGGATCTGCTGCGCGCCAAAGTGCAAGCGGAGGCGGAAATCAGCACGCGCCTTTGATGCGGTCGTCAAAACAAAGCGCCGCAACGCCAGCAGAGCTCGAAGGTCCCCGGATTTTCTTCTCGGCAGAACGGACACACTCGCGGCGCCGACGCTTCCTCGGCGCGCTCGTGCGCTTCGACGATAGCGCGCGCCCGCGCCGCGTCGGCGGGCTCCAGAACCCATATCTCCGGATAGGCGTGAGTAAACGGCAGTTGCCCGACGCCGCTTTGGGCATGCTCGTTTAGGACTCGCGCTTCGATACCGGCCCGCTCCAGTCGATGCAGGATGAGGTAGGCTTCTTGTAAATTACCGGCGCGGCAGAGTTTTTCCATCGGAGTCCTTCTTCGCACGGGCGCGCGCGCCATTCTCCCACCAGACGGGCGCCATGTTACTTGTCGCTCCTGCGATACCAACCATCGGGCGGATCGGCGCCATTTGCCGGTTTCGGCTTGCCGAGGAATGCGGCAGCGGCTATTTATACAAGATAATCAGCGGAATAGAATAAACACAGGGACGCCCAAGGAAAGGGGCGCTCGTAAAACGGGGTGTGGGAAAAACGTGCGTAAGAAGATAGACGTCCAATACCTGGAAATAGGCATGTACGTCGCCGAGCTGGACCGGCCGTGGCTCGGGACGCCGTTTTTATTCCAAGGCTTCGAGATCCGCGCGCGCGAAGAAGTCGAAGAGCTCAAGCGCTACTGCAAGTTCGTCTACATCGATATCCCCGACGTTCACGTCGGCCCTCCCGAGCGTCGCCCGCGCGCGCACACCGCAGCGCTGAAGGAAATGCCGATGCCGACGGAGGCGGAGCAAAGCATCGCGCGCGACTTCCTGAAAATCATCAATCAGCCGCGCATGCGGCCGGTGTACACCGATCAGCACGCGTTGGAGCAAGAGTTGGGCGACGCGCGCGAGCATTACGCGATCGCGCGCGCTCTCGTCTACGAGATTCTTAACGATGTTCGTTCGGGGAAAAATCTCGATTCCGTTCGGGCGAAGCGCGTCGTCGGCGAGCTGACCGAAAGCGTCATCCGCAATCCGGACGCGCTCAGCTGCTTCATCCAGCTGCGGAAGAAAGACGAATATACCGCGCTGCACAGCTTGCGCGTATGCATTCTCGCGCTCGCCTTCGGGCGCCATCTCGGTCTCGATCGCGACGCGCTGCAAATGCTGGGACTGGGCGGGCTATTGCACGACATCGGAAAGCTCAAGGTTCCGGCGGAAATCCTTAACAAGCCGAGTGCGCTGACCGAGTACGAGTTCGCGCTGATGAAGAGCCACGTGCCCCTTGGCGTCGAGATACTCGAGCGCATGTCCGGTATCCCAGCGCCCGCGCTCGAAGTCGTACGCGGCCACCACGAACGGCACAGCGGCACCGGATATGTGTCCGGCTTGAAAGGCGAAGAGATCGCCCTCTTCGGTATGATCGGCGGCATCGTCGACTGTTACGACGCAATCACGAGCGACCGCGCCTATCGCTCCGGCATGTCGGCTCACACTGCGCTCAAACAAATGTACGGTTGGCGTGGACGCGACTTCCACCCCGCATTGGTGGAGCAGTTCATCCAGTGTATGGGCATCTATCCGATCGGAAGCGTCGTCGAGCTGAACACCGGAGAGATTGGGGTCGTCGTCACGATGAATCGTGTTCGTCGGTTGAAACCACGCGTGACTTTGGTCTTAAACGCCAATTGCGCGCCATACAACGCGCCCATCACCATCGACCTCATGAACCACAAGACGACCGATGGGCGTCCATGCGAGATCGACCGCGTGCTCGAACCCGGCATCTATGGGATCGATCCGGTCCTGTACTTGCCGATAACGAGCGCGTCCCGCATTCTCAAAACACAGATTGTCGCCGCGACTCGCGTCTGAAACTCGTCCAACGCGCGAGCTTCTCGACGGTTAGAACGCGGCGCGCAGGCCATCGAGCACGTATTGAACGGCCAGCGCGGTGAGGATGACTCCGAACAGCCGCGTCACGACGTTAGCGCCGGTCTCGCCCATAAGGCGCATGATGCGGGCGGCCTGCAACAGCGCGACCAAAGCGAACACCAACACGATCAACACCACGGCGATAATGATCGCTGTGCCGTACGACTGCTGCGCATACTTGCCGGACATCAGCAACACCGTTGTAAGCGCGCCCGGGCCGGCAATCAGCGGGAACGCCAAAGGAAATACCGAAACGTCTTCTTTTTGCTTGGCCTCGCGCTGTTCCCGTTCCGTGGTCGACCGAATGCCGGATTGGCGTACGAACACCATGTCGGCGGCAACCAGGAACAGCAGCACGCCGCCGGCGATTTGAAACGCCGGCATGCCGATACCTAGCGCGCTAAGCAGCGCCGCTCCCCCCAGCACGAAAACAAAGAGAATGATCGCGGCGATAATCGCCCCCCGCATCGCCATGCGGCGACGATAGGCCGCGGTCCCACCGTGCGTGATCGTCGCGAAGATCGGCGCGAGTCCGATCGGATCAATCACGACGAACAGCACGGTAAACGAATCCAAAAATAGGCCGATCATGGGGCGCGCTGAGTGGATCTGAACACTCTCAACTATAGATCGAAACTACGATCTCGACGGACGTCGATCCATCCAACCGACCCAGAGATCCGATCAGAACATGCTCATCTGATCGCCGGATGCGGACGGCGGGCGAAATCGCGTCACATCGAGGTCTGCCATGTCGCGTCCACGCAAGCCGAGCCGGTCGCGCGCCAAACGGAAACGATGCCGGATCATATCGGCGTACGCACCCTCGCCGCGCATGCGCGAGCCGAAGCGGGGATCGTTTTCCTTGCCCCCGCGCGCCTCGCGTAGACGAGCCATCACGTGCGTCGCCGCGAGCGGCGCGTGCTCGGACAGCCACTCCTTGAACAAATCTTTAATCTCGTGCGGCAGCCGTAGCAGCGCGTAGTTCGCTGCGCGTGCGCCCGCCGCGCGCGCCGCTTCGAGTATCGACTCTATCTCGCCGTCGGTGATCACGGGAATCACCGGAGCGACCAGCACACCAACCGGCACTCCAACCTCGCTCAGGGCTCGCAGCGCTTGCACCCGTCGCGCCGGAGCGGAGGCACGCGGTTCGAGACGGCGGGCGAGCTCCGCCTTGAGCGTCGTAATGCTGATGAAAACCTGCACTAAGCTCTTTTGCGCCATCGCCGCCAGTAGGCCCAGGTCCTGCTCGATTCGCGCGGATTTGGTGATGATGACGACGGGGTGCTCACATGCCGCCAGGACCTCCAATATCGATCGCGTAACACGGTAGCGACGTTCGATCGGCTGATAGGGATCGGTGTTGGCGCCGAGCGTGATCGGGCTGGGCTTGTATCCGGGAGCACGCAGCTCCTGCTTCAGCAGCGCCGCGGCGTTCGGTTTCGTAAACAGCCGCGACTCGAAATCCAGGCCCGCCGAAAGACCGAGATACGTATGTGAGGGCCTGGCGTAACAATACACACAGCCGTGCTCGCAACCTCGATACGGATTAATCGACTGCTCGAAAGGGATATCCGGGGACTCGTTATGCGAGATGATGGTCCTGGCTCGATCGATCGCCACGGTCGTACGGACCGGCGATGTCGCTTCCGGCTCGCCCCAACCGTCGTCATCCGCCTCGTGTCGATACGGTTCGAAACGACCGTCGACGTTGCTCGCGGCGCCTCGGCCTTTGCGCGCGCCGCGTGTTTTCGGAAGATCGCCAGGGGGTGCGGGGGAATGG